>NZ_NCUX01000012.1:0-358 GCF_002096615.1 Streptococcus oralis subsp. dentisani | reverse complement strand
AAGGAGGATGTGGGATTCGAACCCACGCACGCTTTTACACGCCTGACGGTTTTCAAGACCGTTCCCTTCAGCCAGACTTGGGTAATCCTCCAAAATATACAATGGACCTTGTAGGACTTGAACCTACGACCACTCGGTTATGAGCCGAGAGCTCTAACCAGCTGAGCTAAAGGTCCAACAAGATCTTTATAGCGGCGAAGGGGATCGAACCCCCGACCTCCCGGGTATGAACCGGACGCTCTAGCCAGCTGAGCTACACCGCCATCAATCGGGAAGACAGGATTCGAACCTGCGACACCTTGGTCCCAAACCAAGTACTCTACCAAGCTGAGCTACTTCCCGAGTTAAATAGAAAAAA
>NZ_NCUX01000008.1:0-369 GCF_002096615.1 Streptococcus oralis subsp. dentisani | reverse complement strand
ATCTGCAAGTCAATCAGCTTCAGCGTCTGTAAGCTCAAGTCAATCAGCTTCAGCGTCTGTATCAGCAAGCCAAAGCACTTCAGCATCAGTATCTGTATCAGCTAGCCAATCAGCTTCAGCGTCTGTATCAGCAAGTGAATCAGCTTCAGCGTCTGTATCAGCAAGTCAATCAGCTAGCGCATCAGTATCTGCAAGCCAATCAGCTTCAGCATCTGTATCAGCAAGTGAATCAACTTCAGCTTCAGTATCAGCTAGCCAAAGCACTTCAGCATCAGTATCTGCAAGCCAAAGCACTTCAGCATCTGTATCAGCTAGCCAATCAGCTAGCGCATCAGTATCAGCTAGCCAATCAGCTTCAGCATCAGTATC
>NZ_NCUX01000009.1:0-696 GCF_002096615.1 Streptococcus oralis subsp. dentisani | reverse complement strand
CTGTAAGCTCAAGTCAATCAACTTCAGCATCAGTATCTGCAAGTGAATCAGCTTCAGCATCAGTAAGCTCAAGTCAATCAGCTTCAGCATCTGTATCAGCTAGCCAAAGCGCTTCAGCATCAGTAAGCTCAAGTCAATCAGCTTCAGCATCAGTATCAGCTAGCCAAAGTGCTTCAGCTTCTGTAAGCTCAAGTCAATCAACTTCAGCATCAGTATCTGCAAGTGAATCAGCTTCAGCTTCTGTAAGCTCAAGTCAATCCGCTTCAGCATCTGTATCAGCTAGTCAATCAGCTTCAGCATCAGTATCTGCAAGCCAAAGCGCTTCAGCATCAGTAAGCTCAAGTCAATCCGCTTCAGCGTCTGTAAGTGCAAGCCAAAGCACTTCAGCATCAGTATCTGCAAGCCAAAGCGCTTCAGCATCAGTATCAGCAAGCCAATCAGCTTCAGCGTCTGTATCTGCAAGTCAATCAGCTTCAGCGTCTGTAAGTGCGAGCCAATCAGCAAGCGCATCAGTATCTGCAAGCCAATCAACTTCAGCGTCTATATCAGCAAGCCAATCAGCTTCGGCTTCAGTATCTGCAAGTCAAAGTACTTCAGCATCAGCAAGCGCCTCTGTATCTGCAAGCCAAAGCACTTCAGCATCAGTAAGCTCAAGTCAATCAACTTCAGCATCAGTATCTGCAAGCCAAAGCACTT
>NZ_NCUX01000007.1:0-733 GCF_002096615.1 Streptococcus oralis subsp. dentisani | reverse complement strand
GATGCTGAAGCGCTTTGGCTTGCTGATACTGACGCAGAGTGGCTCGCGCTTGCTGAGATAGAAGCTGAGTTCTGGTTGTTAGATGCTGAAGCTGAGGCACTTTGGCTCGCGCTTACTGATGCTGAAGTACTTTGACTTGCAGATGCTGAAGCTGAGGCACTTTGGCTAGCACTTACTGATGCTGAAGTACTTTGACTTGCAGATACTGAAGCTGAAGCTGATTGGCTAGCTGATACAGATGCTGATTGACTAGCACTTACTGATGCTGAAGCACTTTGGCTTGCTGATACTGACGCAGAGTGGCTCGCGCTTGCTGAGATAGAAGCTGAGTTCTGGTCGTTAGATGCTGAAGCTGAAGCACTTTGGCTCGCGCTTACTGATGCTGAAGTACTTTGACTTGCAGATACTGAAGCTGAAGCTGATTGACTTGCACTTACTGATGCTGAAGTACTTTGACTTGCAGATACTGAAGCTGAAGCTGATTGACTTGCACTTACTGATGCTGAAGCTGATTGGCTTGCACTGATTGACGCAGAGTGGCTCGCGCTTGCTGAGATAGAAGCTGAGTTCTGGTTGTTAGATGCTGAAGCCGAAGCTGATTGGCTTGCTGATACAGACGCTGAAGTTGATTGACTTGCAGATACTGAAGCTGAAGCTGATTGGCTAGCTGATACAGATGCTGATTGGCTTGCACTTACTGATGCTGAAGCGCTTTGGCTTGCTGATACTGACG
>NZ_NCUX01000006.1:0-749 GCF_002096615.1 Streptococcus oralis subsp. dentisani | reverse complement strand
GTTGTACTTGCTGACGAGAATCCGAATAACGATAAAGCAGAACCACTATTAAATGGTAATTGGAATAGACAAGAGTATCTACAAACTGCTATTAAATGGGCTTCACAAAATGATAATGACGATAGTACAAATACAATCGAAGATTATATGTTGAAGCATCAAGGAGATGCAGATGCTTCTGAATTATGGCAAAATTTTTCTGCCATAATTGAATGGGTTCGTGGAAAGTTTATAAGCTATCAAAACAGTTTGAAAGGGATGGATTGGGGAACAATCTACAAAGAGTATCAATTAGGACAGTTAGACAACAATATCATCAAAAATAGTGCTTCTGTCATTAACGAAAAAATTGCAGAGTTGGTAAATGATGATGAAGTCACAACTAAAATGAAAGGGATTTATCAGTACATCATTTACGGAGATTCCAAATATCTCCAACTTAGAGCTTTTGATGATAAAACCATCAAGCAAAAATATGAAGAACAGAGCCATCACTGCGTTTATTGTGTGGATGAAGGAAACAACAGAGAGTATGCTCTTAAAGAACTAGCAGGCGACCATATTACACCGTGGTCTTTAGGTGGAAAAACTGTCCCTGAAAATTGCCAACTATTATGTAAAAAGCACAACTCTTCAAAAGGGAACAACTATTAAAATTGAAAAGGCGACTTCCAAAACGGAAATCGTCTTTTTTGATATTCTCATAAATACAATATGTTGTTGGTGGTGTAAACTGGTATATAGTTCCC
>NZ_NCUX01000004.1:0-895 GCF_002096615.1 Streptococcus oralis subsp. dentisani | reverse complement strand
AAAGCTGATTCACTTGCAGATACTGATGCTGAAGTTGATTGACTTGAGCTTACAGAAGCTGAAGCACTTTGGCTAGCTGATACTGATGCTGAAGCTGATTGACTTGAGCTTACTGATGCTGAAGCGCTTTGGCTTGCAGATACTGATGCTGAAGTTGATTGACTAGCTGATACAGATGCTGAAGCTGATTGACTTGAGCTTACAGATGCTGAAGCTGATTGACTTGCAGATACTGATGCGCTAGCTGATTGGCTTGCAGATACTGATGCTGAAGCTGATTGACTTGAGCTTACAGAAGCTGAAGCTGATTCACTTGCAGATACTGATGCTGAAGTTGATTGACTTGAGCTTACAGAAGCTGAAGCGCTTTGGCTAGCTGATACTGATGCTGAAGCTGATTGACTTGAGCTTACTGATGCTGAAGCGCTTTGGCTTGCAGATACTGATGCTGAAGTTGATTGACTAGCTGATACAGATGCTGAAGCTGATTGACTTGAGCTTACAGATGCTGAAGCGGATTGACTTGCAGATACTGATGCGCTAGCTGATTGGCTTGCAGATACTGATGCTGAAGCGGATTGACTAGCTGATACAGATGCTGAAGCTGATTCACTTGCAGATACTGATGCTGAAGCTGATTGACTTGAGCTTACTGATGCTGAAGCTGATTGGCTTGAGCTTACTGATGCTGAAGTGCTTTGGCTTGCAGATACTGATGCTGAAGTTGATTGACTTGAGCTTACTGATGCTGAAGTGCTTTGGCTTGCAGATACAGACGCTGAAGCTGATTGGCTTGCTGATACTGATGCTGAAGCGCTTTGGCTTGCTGATACTGACGCAGAGTGGCTCGCGCTTGCTGAGATAGAAGCTGAGTTCTGGTCGTTAGATGCTGAAG
>NZ_NCUX01000005.1:0-1275 GCF_002096615.1 Streptococcus oralis subsp. dentisani | reverse complement strand
AGCCAAAGCACTTCAGCATCAGTAAGTGCAAGCGAATCAACTAGCGCATCAGTAAGCTCAAGTCAATCAGCTAGCGCATCAGTATCAGCTAGCCAATCAGCTTCAGCATCTGTAAGCTCAAGCCAATCAGCTTCAGCGTCTGTATCAGCAAGCCAAAGCACTTCAGCATCAGTATCTGCAAGCCAAAGCACTTCAGCATCAGTATCAGCAAGTCAATCAGCTTCAGCATCAGTATCAGCAAGTGAATCAGCTTCAGCATCAGTAAGCTCAAGTGAATCAACTTCAGCATCAGTAAGTGCAAGTCAATCAACTAGCGCATCAGTAAGCTCAAGTCAATCAGCAAGCGCATCAGTATCAGCTAGCCAAAGCGCTTCAGCGTCTGTATCTGCAAGTGAATCAACTTCAGCATCAGTAAGTGCAAGCGAATCAGCTTCAGCATCAGTATCTGCAAGTGAATCAGCTTCAGCATCAGTATCAGCTAGCCAATCAGCTTCAGCGTCTGTATCTGCATCAATTAGTGCTTCAGTATCAGCAAGCACAAGCTTGAGCAACAGCGTATCTGCATCAATCAGTGCTAGCCAATCAGCAAGCACAAGCTTGAGCAACAGTGTATCTGCATCAATCAGTGCATCAGTATCAGCAAGCACAAGCTTGAGCAACAGCGTATCCGCTTCAATCAGTGCTAGCCACTCAGCAAGCACAAGCTTGAGCAACAGCGTGTCTGCTTCAATTAGTGCATCTGAATCAGCAAGCACAAGCTTGAGCAACAGCGTATCCGCTTCAATCAGTGCTAGCCACTCAGCAAGCACAAGCTTGAGCAACAGCGTGTCTGCTTCAATTAGTGCTAGCCAATCAGCAAGCACAAGCTTGAGCAACAGCGTATCTGCCTCAATCAGTGCATCTGAATCAGCAAGCACAAGCTTGAGCAACAGTGTATCTGCATCAATCAGTGCATCTGAATCAGCAAGCACAAGCTTGAGCAACAGCGTATCTGCATCAATCAGTGCATCTGAATCAGCAAGCACAAGCTTGAGCAACAGCGTAAGTGCATCAATCAGTGCATCTGAATCAGCAAGCACAAGCTTGAGCAACAGCGTATCTGCTTCAATCAGTGCATCTGAATCAGCAAGCACAAGCTTGAGCAACAGCGTAAGTGCATCAATCAGTGCATCTGAATCAGCAAGCACAAGCTTGAGCAACAGCGTATCTGCTTCAATCAGTGCATCTGAATCAGCAAGCACAAGCTTGAGCAACAGCGTAAGTGCATCAATCAGT
>NZ_NCUX01000001.1:0-1682 GCF_002096615.1 Streptococcus oralis subsp. dentisani | reverse complement strand
TTAATAGCAGTTTGTAGATACTCTTGTCTATTCCAATTACCATTTAATAGTGGTTCTGCTTTATCGTTATTCGGATTCTCGTCAGCAAGTACAACACCGCGTCCTTTTTTTGTTGAAAACCTTTGTTTAGCATCAGAAAGCCAAGTACCAGTATATGCAGAATTTCTTAGCTCTTGTTCATTTAATGGTTCTCCTGCTGTATTTATAACGTGAAACCATTTCATTTTTTCAGATGCTGTTCCTTCACAAACATATATATCTAATTCATAATCAAGAATTTGATCTGCTAAGTCAGTTAGGTTCATTTGAAGATTTGGGAAATCTTGTTGTGGAGCACTAGACGGAAATCTGTTTGATTTTACAGAATAATTTCCCATAACATAGTTACAAATAGCTAAAACACGCTGTTGACCATCAAGAACCTCATATTGTCCATTTCCTAAGTCAACCCAATACATAATGCCTAAAGGACACTCGTCTAAAACAGTTTGGATTACAGCTTGTCTCTTATCTTCGTTATATACGCTATTTCTCTGATAAGATGGACGAATATTCAATCTCCCGTTATATCCTTTTACAGCATCTGTTGTTGAACCATCATCATTATTAGTATAACCACTAGCTAAATCTCTGATAGTGAATGGTCTATCAAGTACATCTCTTAATCTAGTTACTTTCATTTTATTCTCCCTTCATCAATATCCCTTATCTTCATCACGACTAATTGGATTTAGATTTCTAACTAAAATTCTGAAATAAGGAGGTTTCCCATCTATTGTTAAATCTTTATCGTCATCTCCTTTTCTGAATTTTATAATCTCGAATTCAGTTGGATTGAAATAATTGATAAAAGTTATAGGTACTCCCATTACACCATCATAATCAATTGGAATGTCTTTAACATTATCTACATTTATTGCATTATAGTTGTCATATTTAGGATATTTTCCTTCAAAACCTTCATAATACTTGTGTGCTTTTGTTTGGTCGAATTTATCTCCTATATGCCATAACCCATCATGACGTTTCTGTAAATCTAAGTTAGTAAACCAGCAACCCATTATATGCTTTACTTTTTTCCCATCTTCATCCAACTTTTCATAATCAGCCCCCTCTGGAACGTATAACCAAAAGTCTGAATTCATACTTCTAGCTCCAATCCAAATTTGGTTATTTTGAATAAGTGGAAAAATTTCTTTATATGTTACAGAGTTTTTGTTTCCGATAACGATAAATTTTTTTTGATATTCCATTAATTGAGAAATATATTCTCGAAACAAACTGAACGGAGGATTAGTCACAACAATATCAGCTTCTTTCAGATAATTTATACTGTCCTCGCTTCGGAAATCTCCAGCGGTATACTCATCATCTCCATAAATAGTTTCAATATTTCCAGCTTCCATATTGAAATCATCGCCCCCTTCATAAATCAGAGCATACGAAGGTTCGCTATCTTCTTGAAAATGTGTTGCTATCAGTTTTTTAAGACCCAGACTTGCAAAATTGTTATGAAAATAACGCCAAAAATTTGATTGTGTTGGGTCATCACAATTACAGTAGATAACTTTATCTCTAAAATGTTCCCTATAATGCCCCATTTCCTCAGCAATATCTTTATAACGAGTATAAAACTCATCGTTTTTGGCTTTTTTAGCCTTGTGGAGTGAGCCAGCCATTAT
>NZ_NCUX01000032.1:300000-411526 GCF_002096615.1 Streptococcus oralis subsp. dentisani | reverse complement strand
TACCGCCGTGAAAAGGCGGTGTCTTAACCCCTTGACCAACGGACCTTGAGTTTTTCAACTCTTTCTATTATACCTACTTTTCAAACTTTGTCAAGATCTTTTTTGCCTATTTTCAGTTTATCTAAAATCACTCAATACCACTCTTAATTCTCCTAGAAGTGCCTTGCGTCCTTTGAAACATTCTCCTCCCATCAGACGTTCTAGTTGTTCTTGTTTTTCTTCCCCCTGACTTGCCTTGTAATTCTTTAGAAGCTCATGAAAGAGATAATAATCATCCAGTCTCAGTCCTTTTTCTCCTAGGCGATGGCTGATTTCGCTCACCTCCTCATAAGGCTCTTTGTCGAAACGGCGCTTGTGACTTTCCTGTTTACGGATGTAGTCTAGGATGCGATTGCGGAATTTAGTTTTAAAGCACACATATAATCGGCGACGTTCACCAACTAGTAACTCTGGATGGTGACTGACCAGCTCATACAGGCACATCATCCCCTCCTGGTCCCAGTCTTCTTTCTCCCACAGATGTAGATGATAATCTTTGCGACACTTATGGACAATCCCCTTACTTTCTTCGTATAGTTCTTTCAGATTCATAGACCTCTCCTTTCTGCATTTAGTTTAACAAAATGCACGAACCCATGGTCTATTTTCTCTATTCTATACTTCTTCCTCTCTCAACGGCACATAAAAAGAGAGGCAAAGCCTCTCTGGGGTTATTTTTCTTCACTCATTTTTGATTTTACTTCATCATAAGATAGGGCATGTGATTCCTCTTCTACTGTCTCAGGCATTTTTCCTGTTTCGTAAAGAGATTTAATTTGAGTACTATCCAATGTTTCGTATTTCAACAATGCCTCTGCAATCAGTTTGTGGGTTTCACGATTTGATTGGATAATTTCAGCAGCTTTGTTTCGTGCCTCATTCAATAATGAACGAACTTCCTCATCAATCTCATAGGCTGTTTGTTCTGAAATTGATTTTTGAGGACTTTGTGCACCAAACATAGCATGATTACCTTCATATTGAACTGGGCCAAGTTTTTCACTCATACCGTATTCAGTGACCATTGCACGCGCCATCTGTGTAGCTTGTTCAAAGTCATTTGAAGCTCCTGTAGTTTGGACATTAAAGATAATCTCTTCAGCTACACGACCACCCATCAAACCTGCTAATTGTTCTTTCATATCTTCTTTGGAAAGAAGCATTTGGTCTTCTTTAGGAAGTGCAATCATGTATCCGCCTGCACGTCCACGTGGCACGATGGTCACTTTATGAACAACACGGGCATTTGACAAGACTAAACCAACAATTGTATGTCCAGCCTCGTGATATGCAACCAATTCACGTTCTCTTTGTGATACTGTTTTATCTTTCTTAGATGGACCAGCAATCACTCTGTCCTCTGCCTCATCAATATCTGAAGCATCAATGACTGACTTGTTGCGACGGGCTGCAACCAAGGCTGCCTCATTTAGAACATTTTCTAAGTCAGCTCCCACAAAACCTGGGGTTTGTTGGGCAACTAGTTTCAAATCAACATCGTCTGCTAGAGGTTTGTTTTTAGCGTGAACTTTCAAAATTGCTTCACGACCTTTAACATCAGGACGACCAACCAAGACTTTTCTATCGAAACGTCCTGGACGGAGAAGAGCTGGATCTAGAACATCTGAACGGTTCGTTGCAGCGATAACGATGATTCCTTCATTTCCCTCAAAACCATCCATCTCAATTAAGAGTTGGTTCAAGGTTTGCTCACGTTCATCATTTCCTCCGCCGAGTCCGACACCACGTTGGCGACCAACAGCATCAATTTCATCGATAAAGATAATGGCTGGTGCTGCTTTTTTTGCATCCTCAAAAAGAGAACGAACACGGCTTGCACCAACTCCGACAAACATTTCTACAAAGTCAGATCCTGAGATGCTAAAGAATGGAACTCCTGCTTCTCCAGCAACTGCCTTAGCAAGTAAGGTTTTACCTGTCCCGGGAGGCCCCTCCAAAAGAACACCCGCAGGAATACGCGCACCAAGCTTTGTAAATCGTTTTGGATCTTTTAGGAATTCAACAACTTCGACTAATTCTTGTTTTTCTTCCTCGGCACCTGCAACATCTGAGAATCGTACCTTGATATCTTCTTTGTTAGCAGCTTTGGCCTTGCTACGTCCAAAACTCATTGGATTTCTACTATTATTTCCTCCCATATTTCCCATCATAGAGAATAGGAAGAAGAAGAGAATAGCAAATGGCACAACAGAAACAAGGATATTGATCCACATACCACTTGAACTCTCATGTTTGACTGTAACCTCAGCCTGATGTTCAGAAGCAAGTTTTTGCAATTCTGAAACTGTTGAATCAGACGGAAGAATAGTACTTGAGAATCTTTCTACTGTTGTAGCTGTAGGAGTGAAAAATTGAATTCCTGTTTCTTCTTTACTAGTCTTAGGATTTTTATAAACACCAGACACCTCAATGATGCTACCATTTGGCTGATAGGTCAATTCTTTTACATTGTCGGCTGTAATTTCTTTTACCAATTCTGTATAGTTAATTTTTTCACTTTTTCCAGCAGCATTTCCAGAGTAAAAATACTGGAACCCTGTTACAAGGAAGAAGATAATTAACAAGTATAGAAATGGATTTCTAACTAAACCATTATTTTGTTTTTTCATTAAAGATAGATCTTTCTAATTTGAATAAACTTCTTCTTTCAATACTCCAACATAAGGAAGGTTACGATAATTTTCTTTATAGTCCAGACCATAACCTACTACAAACTCATTTGGAATAGTAAAGCAAGTATAATCCGCTTCAATTTCAACAATGCGTCCTTCTGGTTTGTCTAACAAAGTCGCGATTTTAACAGAAGCTGCTTCTCTTGCAATAAACATATCTTTCAAATTCTTCAAAGTTTGACCTGTATCGATGATATCCTCTACAAATAAAACATGTCTTCCCTTGATATCTTGAGTTACGTCTTGCTTGATATTGATCACACCACTACTTGCTGTTCCACCATGGTAGCTAGATACCATCATGAAGTCCATCTCAATATGCGTATCAATATGTTTGACCAATTCAGCCATAAAAGGAATCGATCCTTTCAAAATTCCAACAAGAATTGGATTTTTCCCCTCATATTCTTTTGTTAGTTGCGCACCTAGCTTTTTAGCTGCTTCTGTAATTTCATCATGTGAAACGAGGATTTTTTTAATATCGTGTTCTAACATCTTTTTACCTATCTATTTTTTCTATATAAAGTACAGTGTTCATTATATCATTTTTCGTGTTTTTACTCAAATCACTGATAGCAATTCCCAAAATTGAGACAATTTCTCCAAATTGCTCAATAATAGGGGTTGTTTTTCGTTTTTCAATAGGGATTTTCAAATCTATAAACAAACGTCTCAGTTTCTTTCGATGCCCATTCAGGATAAGAACATCGCCAGGTTTTCGACATCTAATATGTACAGATGTTTCCCGTGAAACCGTTACTTTTTGAACAGAATTCCCTTCAATAGAGATACCAAAAGAAAATAAATAACCCATATATCGAACTTGATTTTGATAGTGTAACACAAGTTCATCTTCCTTTTCATCAGCCTGAGGACTGATTTTACAAACTCGAAAATTCTGATACTCTTTTATCAATTCATAGCCATTTTTAAGAGAATGACGATACTGGCTTTTCGTTGTTAAAATCTGTCGAACTTCAGCAAACTGAGCCTTTGTCAGATTTAAGTCTGGAAATTGATTAAGATAGTTCTGGAGCAAGATTCCTTGAGTTTGTTGAGAGTATGAAAATAGCTCATTCAAATCTTCCACATCAATTTGTTTCGAAAGCTCCGTTATTGCTGCTTGGTAATCTGAAATTTCCCTTCCTAAATCTAAAAGAGCAGATTTAAGACGAGGATTTTCTTTTTCAAGTTCTGGTAAATACCTATTTCGAATGCGATTGCGAAAATAGGTATTTTCCTGATTTGTTTGATCTTCAAAATGAACAATTGGTGGAAAATCCTTTTTATGAAAAGGCAACAAGGGACGAATGATTTCAATTCCATCAACTACTTGACTTTCTTTTATCCCTGTTAAATGACGTAACCGACTCCCTCGAATCAAGCGCATCAAAATCGTTTCAACCTGATCATCAGCATGATGTGCTGTTACAAGAGCGGTTGCTCCTGTTTCTTTCATGATTTTTCTAAAAAAATCATAGCGAAACTCTCGAGCACGCGCCTCTGAAAACTCTCCTGAAAAACTTGTGATATAAATAGGAAGTCCAGCTGCATCAGCTAACTTCCTTAGTTCATTTTCCTCCCAGTCAGACTCCCTTCTTTGCTTATGGTTGACATGTGCTAAAATCAGCTCAATTCCCAACTCATTTTGATAAGTAGACAATAGCTGGAATAAAAACATTGAATCCAGTCCACCAGACAGAGCCAACACAACTTTAGAATGTTTTTTGAAATACTCTTTTTGGAGAAAATGATTTAAAAAATCCCGGTCCCTCATTTTAGAACCTCATAGACATCCTTAGCTATCTTAGCAATGGTGTCATAATCAGAATTTTTAGTGAAAATAGAGAGAATGAAAGGTGAGTCTGTAAAGACAATGGCAGTATCATGTTTGAACTCGTCAGCATCTCCAATTTTATGAGCTACCTTAACCGAAACACCTTTCGCAATTCGTTGGTTATCAAAATTCGTCTTACTTAGAGACTCTAGTACAAAGCCATTCTGATTATAAATAGCTTCCATGACCTTTCCAGCCATTTTTGAAGAAGTCAATTTATCATTCACATCCCAATCTTCACCCATAATGGTGGACATTTTTTCTTTAAAAGCCCCGTCAGACTGATTGGTCACATAATAACCCAAAATATTATGAGCAACATTGTCAGACTCCTTTGTTACCTTGGTAATTAATTGCTGGAGGCTGTAGTCTTTGTTGTCTCCTGTTTTAGGTAAACTACCGCTACCTTCTGGTTTATAGGATCCGGGAAAGCTATTTACCTCTGGGATATACTTGAAGTTACTGTTCAGCGTATATTCCCCTTGATTTATCTTATCTTGAGCGTAATAAAGATAGGCTAGCTTCAAGATGCTAGCTGCATAGAGTTTGCTGTCTTCATTCACCCCAGCTTCTTTTCCTGTACTCAGCTGTTTAACATAAACAGAATAATTTTCATTCTGATAGTTGTTTGATAAAACTTCTTGAACCTTCTGGATACGATTGTCTTCTTCTGAGACGAACTCTTTTGATACCCACCCAACTTGATCAATATGAAGAAATTCTTGTCCCTCAGCAAAGAGGGTTCTATCTACTGTTACGCGTTGATAGGGAGAGAGGGATGAAGAAATTTCTTTAGCACCATAAGGACTGTTATAGATGACAAATCCCGGGTCCAACCATACTTGTCTATTTTGAGTTTGAACTTGACTTTGATCATAGACCAAGCGCTTATCTGCAAGGATAAACTGGTGATTATCTAATTTAAAAACAGGAATACCTTGTCTATTCAAACGCCATTCTACGATTTTAAAGGTGGTTCCAGGAGTCAATTTTCCAGACTCCTTAATCAAATCCTCATTTGCATAGATAGCCGTTTCTCCGTAAACCATTGGCGATTCAAGAACTTCTTTATAGTAAAATCCATGATCAGACTCAGTTAGATAATAAATTTCTTGTGAAGAGTAAGGAAGCTGTTTTTCTGTGCTAACTACTCTTGAAGTTATGATAAAAACAGATAGTAGTGATAACACTACTAAGAACTTATGCATTCTTCCCTTCCCTTTCTTCTTGTAATCGTAATAAATGATTTTTAGTTGCTAATTCCTCTAATTTTTCATCTGATAAACTTAAAAACTGCTCAACAACTTCTAATAAATTTTCCATGACATTACCTCGGAAGCAAATCAGGAATTGTATAAATTGCTTCTCGTTTCTTTGAGTAATAGTACTTGGCGCGTGCATATTTTGCTACATAGTCTTCATCTTTCAACTTTGCAGCAAAAGCGGCTTCCTTATCCTTTTCATCACTAAGAGTTTGGTACTGCTCTTTCAACTCTGTCAATTGCTGGCGGCGTTGTAATAACTGATTATAGCTTTGAGCCAAGTTATAAGTTGGTAAAATAAACAATAAAATCATCAAAATAAGGACCCAACCCATAAAGCGATTCCTCTTTTGTCTTTCCTTCATCAGGTAACGACGACGTTGATGTTCATTTTGAATAAAAGAATTATTCATCTGTACAATATTTTTAGACATTTTCTTCTACCCGTGTTTCACTGAGAATTTCGTACATGCCTGCTGCATCTTCTTTTTTTGTACTATCTTTCATCTCTAGTACTTTAACAAGCAACAACTTATTTCCAAAGCGAATTTCAACTTGGTCATCAACTTTTAAATCCGTTGAACTTTTGGCCAAGATTCCGTTCACCTTGATTCTACCTTTATCTGCTACTTCTTTTGCGACCGTGCGACGCTTAATAATTCGTGATACTTTTAAATACTTGTCTAATCTCATTTTTATTACCTCAAATTATTATTGTACCATTTTTATCCCTTTTATAGAAGAAAAACGTCAAAGAGAATTAGCTTCCTTTGATTCTTTTATCTCTAATAAATTTTCTCCAAAAATCAGCAGACCTTCTAAAATTTCATAATCCTTCTTGTTTCGGACATCAAATACGACTTCCATTAATCCCTTATTCTCAGCTATAGCTGCCTTTAAGTTCGTTGCGGATAAGGCTTTAAAATAATCTTGAGCCAAGAACAGTCGTTGAGTAACTTTTTCAAATTGAACTGTAATCTTATTTTCTTTTCTCTCCACACGTTCTACAAAGACCTTATCCAAGTATGATTTGACCAAACCAATCTCTAAAAGATAGGCTACTACGTCTGGATATTCTCCAAAGCGGTCCATCAATTCTTCTTGTAATTCTTCATAGTTGACACGGTTGTCAATTTGACGAATTTTCTTGTAAATCTCAATTTTATGTCGTTGATCAGAAATATAAGTGTCAGGAAGATAGGCATCGATTTGTAAAATCAACTCAGCATTTCCTTTGGTTCTTGTATTCCCATTGCCGTTACGTTTAGCAATAGCTTCCTCTAATAACTGCGAATACAATTCAAAACCAACAGAATCAATGAAACCAGACTGCGATTTTCCCAAAAGATTTCCTGCACCACGAATCGAAAGATCTCGCATCGCAATCTTAAATCCTGAGCCCAATTCTGTAAATCCTTTGATTGCTTCTAATCTCTTTTCAGAGACTTCACTGATTGATTTTTCTGGACGATACATGAGATAGGCATAGGCAATGCGATTACTACGACCAACTCTTCCTCTTAATTGATACAAGGTTGACAAGCCCATATGATCTGCATTTTCAATAAATAAGGTATTGGCATTTGGAATGTCTACCCCTGTCTCAATAATAGTAGTCGTCACCAAAATATCATATTGTCCTTCAATAAAGTCCAATAAAGTGTTTTCCAACTGAATTTCACTCATTTGTCCATGAACATATCCAATCGAAGCCTCTGGAATCAACTCCTGTAGCTCTGAAACCTTCTGATCAATCGTGTCAACTTTATTGTAAAGATAGTAAACTTGACCTCCACGCTCCATTTCACGCAAGACAGCATCACGAATCACACTATCATTCTTTTCCAAAACATAGGTTTGAACAGGATAGCGATTGGTTGGAGGAGTTTCAATAACAGACAAATCTCGGATTCCCAGCATAGACATATGAAGGGTACGAGGGATTGGCGTAGCTGTCAAGGTTAGGACATCCACTTGTTTCTTTAACTCTTTCAAAGTTTCCTTATGCTTGACACCAAATCGTTGTTCTTCATCAATAATCATCAATCCCAAATCTGAAAACACAACATCTTTTGACAAAACACGATGCGTTCCAATCAAAATATCGACTTGACCATTCTTTAGTTTTTCAAGTGTTTCTGCCTGCTCTTTTTTACTTCTAAAGCGACTCAACACATCAATATTAACAGCAAAATTTTGGAATCGTTCCTTAAAATTCGTATAGTGTTGTTGTGCTAAAACCGTCGTCGGAACTAGAACGACAACCTGTTTGTGATCATTGACCGCCTTAAAGGCTGCACGCATTGCAACTTCAGTCTTTCCAAAACCAACATCCCCAACTAAAAGTCGATCCATGGGATGAGAATCCTGCATATCTCTCTTGATTTCCTCAATACTACGAAGTTGATCATCCGTTTCAACATAAGGGAAGGCATCATCAAAAGCATGTTGATCTTCATCATCAGCTGAGAAAGCAAAACCCTTCAACTGACTACGCTCAGAATACAGTTTGATTAAATCGTCAGCTATATCCTCTACCTGGTTCTTAACTTTTTGCTTGGCTTTTTTAAAATGCCCGTCATTTAATTTATTTAGTTTAGGAGGTTTCCCATCACTTGAAACATATTTGGAAAGTAACTGAATCTGTTCTACTGGGATAGAAATTTGATCACCATTTTGATATTGAACACTGACATAATCACGGTGAATACCTTTGATTTCAATTGTTTCAATTCCTAGATATTGACCAATTCCATGAATATGGTGAACAACGTAGTCCCCTTTTTCAAGTTCATTATAATCTTTTAATCGCTCTGCGTTTGAAGCATGTTGTCTTCGAAAACGACGTTTTAATTTCTTTTGAAAAATCTCATGTTCAGTAATCAAGAGAATTTTTTCATCTACAAAATGAAAACCATATCTTAGATTACCCTCAATCAAGTTTACAGATTCTTTACAGATACTTGACTTATCTCTAGAATCCAATTTAATCTGGTATTCCTCTAAAACATCCTCCAATGTTTTACTTCCCATTGAGTTGCTAGACTGCAAAACAATGGTGTAGTCCATTTTTTTGTATCGCTCAATTTCTTCTTTAAGAAAAGAAAACTGATTGAAAAATTCTTGCATAGGGTATTGATTAAATTGATAAATGTGATCAAACCTGAGATTCCCTAAACCCTTTTGCAGATTAGAAAAAAAGGTCACTGGACTTTGTTTTTTATAGGTTTGCTCTGTATCTGCAAAATACTGCATCCCAGAAAATGATTTACCATTCTGTAAATCTTCTGTAAAGTATTGTGCTAATTCTCTTTCAAAGGCTTCATACTGATTCATCAATTTTTGATAGTCATCAAAGAATACTAGTGTATCTTTTTCAATATAATCAAATACAGTCCATGTTTTATCATAACATAAGGACAAAAACTTTCGACTATCTGAATGTACTTGTTTTTGATGAAAACTTGACAAAATTTCTTCTAAATAGGATTTCAAAATCGGCGATTGAGTCTTCGAAATTTGCTTTTCTAAAGCTGACTGACCTCGTTGATAATCCTTTTCTCTCAAAAGCATATCACTAGCTGGAAAGATGGCAAGTTCTGTTTGATTTTCCTTCGATAATTGTGTCTCGACTTCAAAAGTACGAATGCCATCAACTTCATCACCAAAAAACTCGATTCGGAAAGGTTCTAACTGAGACATTTCAAAAATATCTAAAATATCTCCTCGAATACTAAACTCCCCTTGAGTCTGTACTTGAGTAACTTTGCGATAACCGATTTCCTTTAATTTGTGAAGAAGGTCATGTTGGTCATATTCTTTACCGACTGCAATCCTTATAATACTTTCTTTAAATCTAGTCGGAGAGGGTAAAATCAATCGACTTGCTGCGATATTACAAACTAAAATCCCTTTCTTAGACGGATCACTCAAAAAACGCAAGGCCTCAACCCGCGAAATGATTTTTTCTTGCGAAGACATCAAAAACTCTACCATAGGAGAGTCATCTACCAAAAAAGGATAGACAAGTTCCTCTCCTAAGAGAGAAAGAAGATCACTGATAATTCGTTCTGCTTCTCCATAAGTCGAGGTCAGTAACACAACCTTATTTTCTTTTTCTAGACTGCTTGCAATTGCAAGAGCCTTGGTAGACGTTGATAAACCAAGTATTAGTTGTCTTTTCTTATCTATCAGATTTTGATGCCATTTTTTTATCTGGTCATTTTCTGAGAATAAATCTAATAAAGTCACCATTTAACCATTATACCTCTGCATTGTTTTCTCAAAGTTTCTCTCTTGTAAATAGTAGTTTACAGCATCGTCAACCTTGTCAATAGACTGTAAAATACCCACATAGTCATCCTGATCAAACTTACTTAAAACATGATGAACAACTGACATGCTTTTTTTAGGTCTTCCAATACCTATTTTAACACGGTTAAATACTTGGGTTCCAACATGTTGAATAATAGACTTGATACCATTATGACCACCTGCTGAACCCTTTGCTCTTAAACGAATTTTCCCAACTTCCATGTCAAGATCGTCGTAAATAACGAGTAAATCTTCAATATCCAAACCATAATAAGTCAATAAAGCATGAACAGCTTTCCCGCTTTCATTCATAAAGGTCGTTGGTTTGACAAGATAAATTTTTTCACCATTGAGGAAAAAAGATGCTAGGTCAGCTTGAAATATCTTGTCGTGTGTAAAGGTGACATTTTGTTTTTTGGCTAGTTGGTCAATCAACATAAATCCAACATTGTGTTTGGTTTCAAAATATTTATCCCCTGGATTTCCCAATCCAACAAGTAATTTAGTCATTTATTTTCCTTTCAAAAGCCAAAAGGGTTGGAATTTTTTTCCAACCTAATTGACACTATTTGTAAAATATTATTAGACATTAAAGCGGAATTCCATGATATCGCCATCTTGAACGATATATTCTTTTCCTTCTTCACGCAAACGCCCAGCTTCTTTTACAGCCTTTTCAGATCCGTATTTCACTAGATCCTCATATGACATGGTCACTGCACGAATAAAACCTTTTTCAAAATCTGAGTGGATAATACCAGCTGCTTGAGGAGCTTTCATACCACGCTTAAAGGTCCAAGCACGGACTTCTTTTTCACCAGCTGTAAAGTAAGTTCCAAGTCCAAGCAAGTGGTAAGCAGCTCGAGTCAATTTATCAACGCCTGATTCTGTCAAGCCAAGTGCTTCAAGAAACTCTCGCTTATCTTCATCATCTAACTCAGAAATTTCTTCCTCAGCACGCGCGGAAATAACTACTACTTCAGCATTCTCTGTCGCTGCAAATTCACGAATTTGTTTGACATAGTCGATAGAATCTGGATCTGAGACGACATCCTCATCCACATTAGCAACATAAAGAACTGGTTTAGTTGTCAAAAGGAAGAGACCTTTGACAACCTTTTGTTCCTCATCTGTAAATTCAATCGTACGAGCTGATTTTCCATCTTCAAGGACAGGTTTAATTTTTTGAAGAACATTGAATTCCGCCACAGATTCCTTATCTTTTTGCGTACGTGCCATCTTTTCTACACGCGCATAGCGTTTATTAACTGATTCTAAGTCTGCAAGAATCAACTCCAGGTTAATGGTATCAATATCTGCAAGTGGATCCACAAAGGCGTCTTCACGTCCTTGCTCGCGCATAACATTTTCATCATCAAATGCACGCACAACATGAACAATGGCATCTACTTCACGGATGTTGGCCAAAAATTTATTCCCTAGACCTTCTCCTTTTGATGCGCCTTTTACAATCCCTGCAATATCTGTAAATTCAAAAGTTGTTGGAACTGTCTTTTTAGGAGTAATCATTTCAGTTAGTTTTTGTAGGCGTTCATCTGGAACTTCTACCATTCCAACGTTTGGATCAATAGTCGCAAATGGGTAGTTTGCTGCCTCTGCTCCTGCTTTTGTAATTGCATTAAAAAGGGTTGATTTCCCAACGTTTGGCAAACCAACGATACCTGCTGTTAAAGCCATAGTTTCTCATTCTCCGTTCTCATTTCAATCCCTAACATTATAACACAAAAAGGGAAAACTTGCTAACTCTCTAACTAAGGGTTCTTAGTCAATAATCTTATTCATTTTTCGTTCAAAATCATGGCGACTCATCATAACAAGGTGGTCGCAATTGCTACATTTGATTTTGATATCTGCCCCTACACGTGTAATTTCCCAACGATTGGCTTTTTTACCAGTTGATTTGATGGTGCAAGCATGTGGTTTTTTCATCTCAATAAAATTTCCAACTTGATACATATTACTCTCCTTTTCTTTTTCGATTATATCATAAAAGAGGCGAGCTAGGCTCAACCTCTTTCACTTAATTTGTACGAACTGGTGTGATGAGCTGCATGAAATCTTCGTCAGTATCTGCTGGCACAAGAGTAAATGGACGAACTGCTGAGATAAAGCTAATGGTCACTTTTTCACTATTTAAAGCCTTGAGGGAATCAATCAAGTAAGTTGGGTTGAAACTAATAGTCAAATCGTCTCCAGTCACCTGCTCAGTATCGATTTCTTCGTTTACTTTACCAACTTCAGGAGAGTGAACATGGGCGCTAACAACTCCGCCCTTAATTTCAAGCCTCACAGTACCATTTTGAGTCGCACTTGATAAAAGACGAGCACGTTCCATTGACTGGCGTAAATTTACCACATCAAAAGTAATTGTAGTGTTAAAGTCTGTTGGAATCAAACGATCTGTATCAGGATAGTTTCCTTCTAGGAGACGAGTGTAGAAGCTAATATTTTCGCTTCTAAAGAGGATTTGATTATTGGCAAAGAAAATCTCCACTGTTTCGATATCATCTGTAAAAACAGCTGAAAATTCGCGTAGAGAACGACTAGGAATCACCACATCGAAATCATCTCCATTTTTTTCAAGAGTCAATTTTTTCTGGCTAAGGCGGTGTGAGTCTGTCGCAACTGTTTTTAATTCTTTGTGTTGGCTCAATACGAAGTGGACACCTGTCAAAATTGGACGACTTTCCTGCGTACTTGCAGCAAAAGCTGTTTCATTGATAATTTTCTTGAGTAGTTTTGTTTCAAGAACCAAAGGTGTGCTTGCTGAAATTTCTTGGATTCGTGGGTACTGTTCGCTATCTTTTCCTTTTAGAGTAATTTCTGATTTGCCACTAGTTAAAACAATTTGTTTTTGTTCAATCTCTTTGAAATCAAGCGTTACGTCTGGAAGACTAGATACCACATTGATAAAGAAAGAAGCTTCAAGAAGAATCGAACCTAAGGAAGTAATCAAAAGACCAGCATCTTCATTCTTTTGAGAAATAAAGTTTTCGATTGAAATTTGTCCATTTGATCCAATTAAAGTAATACCTTCATTGGTAACATCAATTTTGATAGTTGATAAAATAGGAATAGCATTTTTTGAGCTAATTGCTCGTTTTGTGGTATTTAAGGCTTGTAGAAATAAATTTTTATTAATTGAAAAATGAATCATGGATTCTCCTTTATTTATTTTTTAGTATTAGAAGGATAATAGAAATAATAGAGTGTGTGAATTCTGTGGAAAACTGATTTCTATTTAGTAATTTCAGACTTTTAAGCTTGTTTAAAAAATGTGGATAAAAAAGATAGAAAAGGAAAAGTTATCCACAAATTATTTAATTTTCTTTTTGATTGCTTCGATTTCTAAGCGTAAATTATCGTCTTCGTCAATCAAGGATTTAATTTTAGCATGGGCATGAATAACGGTGGTGTGATCCTTTCCGCCAAATTCTTTTCCGATTTTTGGAAGACTATTATCTGTCAGTTCTCTAGCTAGATACATGGCTACTTGACGCGCCAAAACGATATTCTGAACTCGTCTCGTCCCCTTCATTTCTTTGACACTCACTCCATAAAAATTACCAACTTCAGTTTGGATTTTGTCAATTGGAATGACTAGCAGTTGGCTAACATCTTGTTTGCGAGCTCTAATAGCCTCTGCAGCAATATCAATAGTGATGTCTTTAATCTTCTTTACTCTGGCAATTAAAGTGATATCGTTAATTGCTCCTTCCAATTCTCGAACATTTGAATCAAATTGGCCAGCCAGATATTCTAGGGTATCACTCTGGAAATGGTAGTTTAAATGTTCCGTTTTACTTTGAAGAATGGCGATACGTGTCTCAAAGTCAGGAGGGGTGATATTTTGAGTCAATCCCCAGCTAAAGCGCGTGACAAGTCTTTCTTCAAGTCCTTCTAAGTGTTTAGGACTTCGGTCACTAGTCAGAACGATTTGTTTTTGATTGCTATGAAGAGCGTTGAAAGTATTGAAAAACTCTTCTTGAGTTGCAACTTTTTTACCGCTGAGAGATTGGATATCATCGATCAGTAAGAGATCAAGGCTTCGGTAAGTTTTTTTAAATTTTTCCATTTCCCCAAGTCTCAGGTGTTCAAGAAAATCATTGATAAAACTTTCAGCAGGAATATACTTAACCCGAGCTTCAGGAATATTTTTTAGAATTTCATTTCCGATAGCATTCAGTAAGTGGGTTTTCCCTAGTCCAGGACCACCATAAATGAAAAGGGGATTATAAGTCAAGGCGAGGTCTTCGGAAACAGCCAGAGCAGCAGACTTAGCCCAGATATTCCCATCTCCTTGAATAAAGTTATCAAAGGTATATTTTTCCTTCAATCCTGTTTCAGAATATGGAATAGCAAGATTGGCCTGTGAAGCAACATAATGATTGCTATTTTCAGAATCCATGACATAGGTTGAAGATCCTTCCTCAGGCTTTGTTAAGACAAATTGAGTTTTTATTTCAGTATCATAAACTTCAAAACCAGCAGCCACAATGATATCTTTGAGTTGTTTTTTCCAAACCATTTCCATTTCAGGTCTAGGTAAAAAGATAGTAGCTACATTTCCCTCCACTTTTATGAGTTCAGCAGGTGTGGCATAGAAATCGTACATGGAACGTGTCAATCTTTCTTGAGCCAATTCCAAGATTTGATTCCAAAATTGTTTTTCTTTCACCGATTATCCCCTCCTTTGCTATATTTGATGTAAAAAGGTTTATTGTTAGATTTATTTTACCATAGATGCTAGCATTTTTCCACAATCTGTGGAAAAGAATCCACAATGTTTATATTTTTTATCCACAGGTTGGGGATAAGTGAGGGATTCCCTTGAATTCTTTGTTTTTTTGCTATAAAAAATAGTGGATAAATTTGTGAGTTGAAAAAATAAAAGAACAGCCTTATTTCAGGCTGTTGATAATTCTGTCATATTCTTCTTGGCTTGAAAAAGAAATAATAACCTTTCCAGTATCTTTTTTAGAAAGTTTAATTTCTACATTTAATCCAAGTAGTTTTTTTAATTTATCTTCCTCATCTTTAATGAAAGAATCACTTTTTTTCTGCTTCTTTTGTTTTTTCTCTGTCAGTAATGTTTCGAGCTTTCTCACAGAGATATCTTCATTTTTGATTAGTTGAAAGAAATATTCCTGTCGCTCTTTATCCAAACCAACTAGTGAGCGTGCATGAGCTTGAGAAATTTTTCCATTTTCTACTTCAGATAAGATATGCTCTGGTAGGGAAAGCAAACGAATAAAATTAGTGATATAAGGACGAGATTTTCCCATTTTATCTGCTATTTCGGTATGGGTATATCCTTTTTCAACTAAAGAGTCATAGGCGCGTGCCTCTTCAACTGGATTCAAGTTTTCTCTCTGCAAATTTTCAATGATTGATTGAATCATCATTTCTTGATCTGAAAGGTGTTTTACAACTGCTGGAATAGAGTTCAGACCAGCCAAGAGAGAAGCTCGATATCGTCTTTCTCCTGCAAGGATTTCATAACCAATTACAGGAGATTGACGAACGATGATTGGTTGGATTAGCCCATTTTCTTTGATTGACTGAGCCAATTCCTTTAATTTTTCTACATCAAATTCTTTCCGAGGTTGGTAAGGATTTTTTTGTATTTCAGAGATAGAAATCATTTCAAATTTTTCCATGATTCTACACTAACATATCTTTTATTATATGTAAAGTTTTCTTTACACTGATGTCAATTAAGATTCTAAATCACTTGTACTTTTATCTAGTTTAACAGTTGTAGTCTCCTCTTTCCCATTTCGATAGTAGGTGATTTTAATAATGTCTCCGATAGAATGGTTGTAAAGAGCACTCTGTAAATCTGTTGACGAAGAAATCTCCTTGTCGTCAACTTTGGTAATAACGTCGTATTTTTCAAGGTGACCAGATGCAGGCATATTACTTTGAACAGATTTTACCACTACACCAGAAGTCACGCTATTTGGAATATTGAGTTTTCTAAGATCACTAGCTCCGATATTAGCCAAATTAACCATTTGAATTCCAAGAGCAGGGCGAGTCACTTTACCGTCACTTTCAAGCTGTTTAATAATATTTTGAGCATCATTTGATGGGATTGCAAAACCAAGACCTTCGACAGAGGTTCCACCATTACTTGCAATTTTACTTGATGTAATACCGATGACTTGTCCTTGAATATTTACCAGTGGACCACCAGAGTTACCAGGGTTAATGGCCGTATCTGTCTGAATAGCTTTTGTAGAAATCGCTTGACCATCTTGAGATTTTAGAGAGACATTTCGATTGAGACTTGAAATGATTCCTTGGGTAACTGTATTGGCATATTCGGATCCTAGAGGACTACCAATTGCGATTGCAGTCTCACCAACATTTAGTTTGCTAGAATCTCCAAATTCTGCTACGGTTGTGACTTTTTCTGAAGAAATTTTTACGACAGCAATATCAGAGAACGTATCAGAACCGACAATTTCACCAGGAACTTTTGTACCGTCTGCTAAACGGATATCAACTTTTGAAGCTCCTTTAATAACGTGGGTATTTGTCACAAGGTAGGCATCTTTCCCATTCTTTTTGTAAATAACACCAGAACCTTCACTTGCTACCTGTTGAGAGTCGGTATCCGTATCTGTCTCGTCATTTCCAAAAACACTATTTTGCCGATTTGCTGAATAAGTGATGACCGACACAACGGCATCTTTTACCTTATTAACGGCCTGAGTTGTTGCATTTTCATTTTTGTAGGAAGTCTGAGTAACAGTGTTTGTAGTGTTATTTGTGGCTTGACTTACTTGTTTTTGATAAAGTTGCAGTGTCACAAAACTTCCTAGGGCACCACTCAAAAATCCTATCAGAATGATGATAAGAAAGGTAACTCCTTTTTTGTAAAATTTTTGTAAGTGTTTCATAAACGCCTCCGTTTGTTTTTTATTTGATTAAAGTATAAATCTATTAACTTAATTCAAGCTTAAAGGTAGAAGTTTTACACAAGTTGTGGATAACTCGCTTTTTTTCTGTGAATTTGCTAGTTTTACTAGATAATTCTTTGTGAATAAGATGTGAAATGAAGTGTGAATATGTTAGAATAGAAGAATGAAAATAAAAATTGTAACAGTTGGAAAACTGAAGGAAAAATATCTTAAAGATGGCATTGCTGAATATAGTAAACGTATATCTCGTTTTGCCACTGTAGAAATCATTGAGTTAGCTGATGAAAAAACTCCAGATAAGGCAAGTGAGTCAGAAAATTACAAAATATTAGAAATAGAGGGAAATCGAATTCTTTCTAAAGTTGGAGAAAGAGATTTTGTTGTTGTGTTGGCAATTGAAGGAAAAACTCTCTCTTCAGAAGAATTCAGTAGACAGCTGGAACAGGCTTCTATAAAGGGATTTTCTACCCTTACATTTATTATTGGTGGAAGTCTGGGACTATCCCCTGCTGTGAAGTATCGAGCGAATCTTTCTGTTAGTTTTGGACGTTTGACCTTGCCACATCAGTTAATGAGATTAGTTCTTGTTGAACAAATTTATCGTGCTTTTACCATTCAGCAGGGATCCCCTTATCATAAATAGAAGATTGACTTACTTCTTGTTTTTTGATAGAATGGTCATGTTAGGTCTCATAGCTCAGCTGGATAGAGCATTCGCCTTCTAAGCGAACGGTCGCAGGTTCGAATCCTGCTGGGATCAGTACATTAAAGAAAAAGCTGGGATTATTTCCCAGCTTTTTTCTTCAAAAGGTGCATTTCAGGTGTAAAAAAGTACAGTTGAGAAGAAATTTTTCTTAAGTGATCTTCATTTTGTATAATAGATTTGTAAGATAACTTACAAGAAAAACAATACAGGAGATTTTATTATGAAAAACACAGTTAAATTGGAACAGTTCACAAAGCTTACAGAGAAAGAATTGCAGGAGATTCAAGGTGGGGAATGGAGAATTCCAGAATTAATACGTAATCTTATTTTTCCAAAAAGAAAATAACTGGAATAAAGGTAAAAAGTAATGAATTTATTTGGATTAGTAATAGCTTTTTTTTATGTTTTTATCATTAGTAAAATTTATGAATGGACTTGTAATGCAACTAAAAAAGAAAAATATATTTATAGTCTTTATGTTTTTTTACTACAATTAATATTAGAAGAAATAATGTATTTACTAGCCTTAGATGGTTACGGCTTGTCTAAATTTTTATTTCCTTTACTCATATTCGGTTACTTTTTTGGATTTCAGAAGTATGATAAGTCTAAGGGAGTTTTTATAAGCCTATTATTTTCTCTCTTATATCATAGTAGTAATAACTTTATATCGGTAACTTTATCATCTATAACAGGAGATGATATTGCATTAGAATATAATAATTATTTTATTATATTTGTACTTATTTTAACCTATTTGGTTATTAAAATTGTCATATCTTATTTCCATTTGGAGTTTAAATATTTTGACAAAGAATATCTCTATTCTTTTTTGAAAAAAGTGCTATATGCATTTATCTTCTTGCATATCGTCTCTTTTATTTCAGATATCGTGAGTACTATTTCTCATTTAAATAGTTTTGGAAGTATTTTATCAACCATTGTTTTTATTTGCTTGTTATTGATTTTCTTTGCAATGAATTCTTATAAGGTTCAAATTGAAAAAGAGATTGCCCTAAAGCAGAAGAAATTTGAACAAAAGCATTTACAGACTTATACTGATGAAATTGTCAAGTTGTATAATGAAATTCGAGGTTTTCGTCATGACTATGCAGGTATGCTTGTCAGCATGCAAATGGCAATTGACAGTGAAGATTTACAGGAAATTGACAGAGTTTACAATGAAGTATTAGTAAAAGCGAATCAAAAACTGCGTTCAGAAAAATATACTTACTTTGATTTGAACAATTTAGAAGATTCAGCTTTACGTAGTTTGATTGCTCAATCCATTGTTTATGCACGAAATAATGATGTAGAGTTTACATTGGAAGTAAAGGATGTTATTACTAGATTGTCAATGGATTTACTTGATCTTGTTCGCATCATGAGTATTCTCTTAAACAATGCTGTTGAAGGAGCCGCGGATAGTTACTTGAAACAAATGGAAGTTGCAGTCATTAAAATGGATTTTGAGACAGTTATAGTCATCCAGAATTCATGTAAAATCACTATGACGCCTTCAGAGGACTTATTTGCCTTAGGTTTCTCTACCAAGGGAAGAAATAGAGGTTTAGGGCTTAATAATGTCAAAGAGATTCTAGATAAATATGACAACATTATGTTAGAAACAGAGATGGAAGACAACACATTTAGACAAATTATTAGATTTAAGAGGGAATTCGAATGAAAGTATTAATTTTAGAAGATGTTATTGAGCATCAAGTGAGACTAGAGAGAATATTGAATGAAATCTCGGAGGAATCAAATATTCCTATTTCTTACAAGACAACAGGAAAAGTTCGTGAGTTTAAGGAATATATCGAAAATGATGAAGTAAATCAGCTTTATTTCCTAGATATCGATATTCACGGAATTGAGAAAAAGGGCTTTGAAGTGGCACAGTTTATCCGTCATCACAATCCTTATGCTATTATTGTCTTTATTACCAGTCGATCTGAATTTGCTACCTTAACGTACAAATACCAGGTATCAGCTCTAGATTTTGTAGACAAAGACATCAATGATGAATTGTTCAAAAAACGTATCGAGCAGAGTATTTTTTACACTAAGAGCATGCTGCTTGAAAACGAAGATGTTGTAGACTATTTTGATTACAACTATAAGGGAAATGATTTGAAAATCCCTTACCATGATATTTTGTATATCGAAACCACAGGTGTTTCTCATAAGTTGCGGATTATTGGTAAGAATTTTGCCAAAGAGTTCTATGGAACAATGACAGATATTCAAGAAAAGGACAAATATACCCAGCGATTTTATTCTCCTCATAAATCTTTCCTAATCAATATTGGAAATGTTAGAGAAATTGATCGAAAGAATCTAGAAGTTGTCTTTTATGAAGATCATCGCTGCCCCATCACTCGTTTGAAAGTTCGCAAACTGAGAGATATTCTGGAGAAAAAATCTAAAAAGTAATTGACAATTAGTAAGAAATTGATATAATGGTTATATCTGCTACAGATAGATGGTCCGTTGGTCAAGGGGTTAAGACACCGCCTTTTCACGGCGGTAACACGGGTTCGAATCCCGTACGGACTATTTTATCCGCCATAGCTCAGTTGGTAGTAGCGCATGACTGTTAATCATGATGTCGTAGGTTCGAGTCCTACTGGCGGAGTAAGATAAAAAGAACACCACTCGGTGTTCTTTTTTTATTCTTAGTTTGTATCACCTAACATTTTCATAAGGAAGTCTGTCATTTCTTGCGGACTTTCTTTTTTTCCATGGGCAATCCAAGTCTGGCAAACACCAAATAGGGCATTTGTTAGATAAATGCTACTATATTCGAGTTCAATTGGATTTAGTTGTAGTTGCATAAAGCGTTTTTGAAGGTCAGTGCTGAGCATAATATGAAGCTTATTTCTCAAGAAATTTTGGATTTCTTTTGTACCATTTTCAGATAAGAGTGCAGCCAAGAGTGGCTCAGACTCTAAATATTCAAATACTTCTAAAATAGCATCTCTTTTATGATGAGCATGTTTCTGGAAAATATACTCAAAGGTATGAAACAGCTTACTTTGGTAATGCTCAATCATATCATACTTATCCTTGTAGTGAGTGTAAAAGCTGGAACGACTGATTTCGGCTTTTTCTGCTAGCTTGACAGTAGAAATTTGATCAAAGGGGTGGTCCATCAATAATTGAACCATGGCATTTTCGATAATTCGCTTTGTTTTTAAACGTTTATTACTTTCTTTCATAATTCCTCCTTGTATACAAAAATAGACGATATGTCTAAAAAATGATTTTCCACCTTGTAATTTTGATTTTTTGATGTATAATCTATTATATCAAAATTTTAGACAATATGTTTAAAAAAGGAGGGAATATGTTTAAAGAATGGAAAGCAATATTTAAAAAACCGACCTTTATCATTGTAATGATAGGGATTTCTCTCATTCCGGCTTTATACAACATTATATTTTTATCATCCATGTGGGATCCTTATGGCCAATTATCCGAGTTACCTGTGGCAGTTGTCAATAAAGATAAGGAAGCTTCTTATAATGGACAGACAATGACAATTGGTGATGACATGGTGTCTAATTTAAAAGAAAATAAGGCTTTAGATTTTCATTTTGTTAATGAAGAGGAAGGGGAAAAAGGGCTAGAAGATGGTGACTACTACATGGTAGTGACTTTACCAAGTGACTTATCTGAAAAAGCTACTTCTATCCTAACGAATCATCCTGAACAGATGCAGATTGATTATCAGACTTCAAGTGGGCATAGCTTTATTGCAAGTAAGATGAGTGATTCTGCAATGACACAATTAAAACAAACCGTCTCCACTAATGTTACCGAAACGTATACCAAGGCTTTATTTCAAAAAATGAATGACTTGAAGTCTGGGATAAATAAGGCATCTGATGGAAGTGAACAATTGGCTAATGGAGCTGATCAGTTGGTGACAGGAAGTCAAACGTTGACGACAAATCTTAATACTCTAGCTAACTCAAGCGTAACTTTTTCAAATGGAGCAGATCAATTTACAAAAGGCTTATCTAGCTATGTGTCTGCTATAGAGCAATTACATATTGGTTTAGGAACTTTTAATAGTGGTTTACAAAGTTATACAAATGCTGTCTCACAAGTTGACACTGGACTTGGTCAATTAGCTTCAAAAACTCCTGAGTTGGTGACAGGTGTAAATCAGCTAAATATAGGTATAAAGTCCTATACAGGTGGCGTTTCACAACTGGATACAGGTCTCAATCAATTTTCAGTTGGTGTAAATGCTTATACAAGTAGTGTGAAAGAACTTTCTAACGGAACAAGTCAATTATCCAATCAATCAGATACACTAAGAGATGGAATGGAGCAATTAAATACTGGTATTAAAGAAATTTCAAGTCAATTAGAGTCCTCATCTCAACAAAATGAAGAAATAGCTCAATTGGCAACTAGTTTAGGAGAACTAAATAAAACACTACAAGCTCTTACAAACTCAGATAATATCCAACTAAAAAGTACATTGTCAGAAGTTTTGCCAAATCTAACAACTCTTGCTCAGGATATTGTGACTAAAAGTCAGACAGAACAAGAAAAAACTCTTGCGAACCTTCAATCAACAGCCACTTATCAATCTCTCACAGAGGAACAAAAGAAAGAACTGACAGAAGCTATTTCTAAAAATTCTAATTCTACTATTGAGTCAGCAAGAACAATTTTAACGACAGTAGAGGGATTAAAAGAAAGTATAGAGAATTCAGAACAACAAGTATCTAATCTATCTGATGTACAGACGAAGGCAAATCAACTCTTACCTGTAGCATCTAGTTCTTTGACAACATTGTCAAATGGATTTACAACATTGCAAAATGCTGTCAACAATCAGTTAGTTCCTGGAAGTCAGTCAATTGAAAAAGGAGTTGTAAACTACACTAAAGTACTGGATACTATTTCTATAGGTGCCAATCAGCTAAGTGAAAAGAATGCAAGTTTAACAACTAGTCTAGATCAATTAGTTTCTGGATCAAGTAAGTTGACAGAAAATACATCAACCTTGACAGCTGGAGTAGATGCGTTAGCTGGAAAAGCTCCAGAATTAGTATCAGGTATAGAAAGTTTGTCAACTGGTTCTGATCAATTGAATAATAAGAGCCCAGAGTTAATAGCAGGCCTTACTAAATTACAATTTGGTTCTGGTCAATTGACGGATAAATCAATACAGTTACTTTCTGCAGTATCTCAATTAGGAAGTGGTGCTATGAAGATTGCAGATGGTGCTGTAAAACTAGCAGAAGGTGGAACAACCTTAACCTCTAGTCTTGAAGATTTACAGACGGGAGTTGATTCATTAGGACAAGGATTAGGCAATGCTAATAATCAACTCAAATCAGCTTCAACAGAATCTAAAAATGCAGAAACATTATCTGAACCTCTACTTCTCTCAAAAACAGATAATGACCAAGTTCCTGTAAATGGGATTGCCATGGCTCCTTATATGATATCAGTTGCTCTTTTTGTTGCTGCTATATCTACCAATATGATTTTTGCTAAGTTGCCTTCTGGACGTCATCCAGAGAGTCGTTGGGCTTGGTTGAAGTCTCGCTCTGAAATAAATGGGATTATAGCTGTCTTAGCAGGTATTTTAGTTTATGGAGGTGTCCATCTTATTGGATTGACTGCGAACCATGAGATGAGGACCTTGATTCTAATTATCATCACAAGTTTAGCTTTCATGTCTATGGTGACAGCTTTAACAACTTGGAATAGCCGTATAGGAGCTTTCTTCTCTCTTATTTTACTTTTATTACAGTTAGCATCAAGTGCAGGGACCTATCCACTTGCTTTGACAAATGATTTCTTTAAGGGTGTCAATCCTTGGTTACCAATGAGTTACTCTGTATCAGGTTTACGACAAACAATTTCTATGACAGGAAATATTCATCAACAAGTCATTTTCCTTATTATAATACTAGTTTTCTTTACTGCTTTAGGTATGCTAGCTTATCAACCTAAGAAAATGGAAGAAGATTAAAAAGATTGACCAATTCCTTGGTCAATCTTTTTATGTCTTAGATAAATTTCGTATGTGATTATAGATCCCAAAAAGAAGAAGGGCAGTTAGTGAGCAGGCTGCTCCAATAACAAAACCATTGGGGATAAAGGAAAGTGTAATGGTGCCTTTTCCCTTTGGAACATCAACTTTCATAAAACCAGTTTGAGCCTGCTTGATTTCAAGTTTTTTCCCATCTTGGTATGCAGACCAACCTTTGTCATAAGGAATAGTGAAGAAAATAGAGGTATCTTGTTTTACTTCATATGTAGCAAAGACTTTATTTTTAGAGGTGGATACTTCTACAGGTTGTTCTTTAATCTTTTGGATTGCCTCAGTAAGAGCCTGAGTATCTAAACGATAGAAGGTTGGAGATTCAAAGGACACCTGAGAATTTCCAGGGAAACTAACACTGATATTGAAAGTTTTTTGTTCTTCAGTATAACCCAAATTAAAGAAATTAAAGGCATTGTCAGTTGTAAAAGTCTTCTTTTCTCCATTGACAAGTATGTCAACTTTCTTTTGTTTATCATTCGTAAAATGAAGATTTGAAAAAGAGAGATAGACTTGGCTATTTTGAGGAACCTCAATTTGATAATCAATCTTTGCATCTTCATTCGCAGAACCTGTGATGCTCGTTAAACCATCTGAAGTGTCTGTTTTATCAGATGTTATTTGGGAGAAGTAATCTAAGTTGAGATTAGCAAGCTGGTTTATAAATAAAGCCTGATTATCTAGAGTGTGATTGTTAAAGTTTACATCTTTGTAAATAGATTGAGTGGCAAAGGCAATGGGTAAAGAGAGTTTATTTTTATATAAGGTTAAATGATCCTTTTGATAAATCTCTTGAAAGCCATACTTATCAAGTGAAGTTTCAGAAATATTGTACTGGATTCCAAATAAACTATCTGCTAAAAGACTATTATTTACATAACGGAGATTGAGGTTAGTTCCAGAGGATTTGAATCCCAGTTTGTCCAAACTAGTGCTAGCTGAACGATTTCGTACAGACGAAAATTGAGAGATTCCATTGTAGTTAAATTTCATACTGTCATTCCCAGTCTGAATTTGCAGTTTTTCAGTACGTGTAAATGGATTGTCAATTTGGTTTAGAATGGATTCCATAGCAGTGATATCTCTATTATAGGCGCTACGAGAAGCAAAGGCCCATTCTTTAGCTATTCCTTCCATTTGAGATGAAGCATTTAAGCTTATCTCAGCTGTTATAAATAAAGACAAAAGAATTGCAAATAGATTTACAGAGATAAATTTTCTAATGACTGCAAGAAGTAAAAGAGCATAAACTAGAAGAAATTCAAGAGTGAGTAGGATATTCAAATCAGTTAAAAAAGAATAGTGTGATTTAAAATAGACAGTAGCCAAAAATCCTGTTAGTATAAGAAAAAGTGAGACAAATAGATTCCATAGCTTCAGTTCTTTCAAGCGATTTAGTACTTCTGCTGCGGTATAAATTAACAGAGTGGAAAAAATCCAAGCATAGCGATGCAAAAACATATTTGGGGTATGCATCCCTTGCAAAAACAAATCAAGTGCTTCTATGTAAAAACTTGTTATTAAAAAAGTAAAGAAAATTGCGTAGGTAAGTTTCACGTGAAACCTTATGGCTTTTATTGTGAAAAATAGAATGGTTAAAATAAAAGGAAGCAATCCAACAAAAATCATTGGTATAGATCCATACTTAGTTGTATCAAAAGATCCAATGAATTGTTTTGCGAAAATATCTAGATACCAGCTACTGTCTGTCTTTAATTTTGTGATGGCAGTCAACTTCTCACCATGAGTTTGTAAATCAAACAGTGTAGGAAGAGTCATAATCAAACTAGCCATTCCTGCTAAAAAGGAGGTGATAATAAAATCTAGAAAAGATGATTTTCGAGTTTTAAAGTCCCAAGAAATTTGGCAGAAATACCAAAAAATAAGGAACAATGCTGTCATATATCCAAAATAATAATTTTGAATAAATAAGATTGACAAGCTTGTAAAGTATAGTAGGCGCTTCTTTTGTGTTATAAGTAGGTGTAAACCGGTTATAATTAAAGGAATCAAGATAAAAACATCTAACCAGGTTTTTATCTCTAACTGACTGACAGTGAAGCTCATTAAAGCATAGGAAGTAGATAAGGCCAGTTTTAAAAATTTTGGGGTATCTTTAAATAATCTATTCAAACTAAAGAAGGTTGACAGACCAATCAATCCAAATTTTAATAGAGTGGTCAGATAGACAGCATCTGGCATATTCGACAGATTAAAAAAGTAAACCAGAGGTGAGAGAAAACTACCCAAGTAATAACTAGATAGAGCATAGAAATTCAGTCCGAGGCCACTTGTAAAGGTGTAAAACAAACTACCATTTCCATGTAAAATATTTCGTAAAGCCACATCAAAAATAACGTATTGATGGAAACCATCTCCTAATAGTGGAGATGTATCGCTATTCCAGTAGATACCTTGAGTTAGGTATACTCCGGTCATAATTACTAAAGGAATGATGAAAGAAACAAAATAGGTCCAATATGTTTTAAAAAATGATTTCATGTTACCTCATAGAATGATAGAAAACTCAGTTGGTTACCCCAACTGAGTTTTGAAGTCTTATTTAGTCTTTCCAAAGTTCTTTAACTTTTGCTTGTACTTCTGCATTTTCTAGGAATTCATCATAGGTTTCATCGATACGATCAATGACGCCATTTTTAGACAAAACAATGATATGGTTTGCCAAAGTTTGGATAAACTCGTGGTCATGACTGGCAAAGATGATTGATTCTTTAAAGTTTTTCAATCCATCGTTCAAGCTTGAGATAGATTCCAAGTCCAAGTGGTTTGTTGGATCATCAAGTACAAGGACATTTGATTTCAAGAGCATGAGTTTTGAAAGCATGACACGTACTTTTTCTCCCCCTGACAAGACGTTTACAGGTTTGTTAACCTCATCTCCAGAAAAGAGCATACGACCAAGGAAACCACGTAGGAAGGTATTGTCATCTTCTTCTTTACTTGCAAATTGACGCAACCAATCAAGGATTGACTCTCCACCTGCAAAATCAGCTGAGTTGTCTTTTGGTAAGTAAGAACGGCTAGTAGTAACTCCCCACTTGACAGTTCCTTCATAATCAATGTCACCCATAATTGCACGAATTAATGCAGTTGTTTGGATGTCATTTTGTCCAATAAGAGCTGTCTTATCACCTGGACGCAAGATGAAACTAATATTGTCTAGGATAGTTTCGCCATCAATCTTTACAGTTAGATTTTCTACTGTCAAGAGATCATTACCAATCTCACGTTCTGCTTTAAAGTTGATAAATGGATATTTACGACTAGATGGCACAATCTCTTCTAATTCAATCTTGTCAAGCATTTTTTTACGAGACGTTGCCTGTCTTGACTTAGAAGCGTTGGCAGAGAAGCGAGCAACGAATTCTTGCAATTGCTTAATTTTTTCTTCTGCCTTAGCATTACGGTCTGCTAGCAATTTAGCAGCAAGCTCAGAAGATTCCTTCCAGAAGTCGTAGTTTCCGACATAGAGTTTGATTTTTCCAAAGTCAAGGTCGGCCATATGAGTACATACCTTGTTTAAGAAGTGGCGGTCATGGGATACAACGATAACGGTGTTATCAAAGTCAATCAAGAAGTCTTCTAACCAAGTAATAGACTGGATATCAAGACCGTTGGTCGGCTCGTCCAAAAGAAGAACATCAGGTTTACCAAATAAGGCTTTAGCAAGGAGAACCTTCACTTTTTCACCATTGGCCAATTCGCTCATGTTTTGGTAGTGCAATTCTTCTGGAATATTTAGGTTTTGAAGTAGTTGAGATGCTTCGCTCTCTGCCTCCCAGCCTCCAAGTTCGGCAAATTCACCTTCAAGTTCAGCTGCACGAACACCATCTTCATCGGAAAAATCTTCCTTCATGTAAATAGCATCTTTTTCTTTCATGATGCTATATAGTTTTTCATTTCCCATGATAACGACATCAATGACACGTTCATCTTCATAGTCAAAATGATTTTGACGGAGAACAGAGAGGCGTTCATCTGGACCAAGAGAGATGTGACCAGTTGTTGGCTCAATATCACCAGCTAAGATTTTTAAGAATGTAGACTTCCCAGCACCATTAGCACCAATTAATCCGTATGTATTTCCTTCTGTAAATTTGATATTGACATCATCAAAAAGTTTGCGATCACTAAAACGTAGTGAAACATCAGATACTGTAAGCAATGTTTTTCTCCTATAATATGTAATACATTTATTCTACTAGAAAAGAGAGAAATATTCAAATTTTTGTTTGTCAATTTTATGTCAACTAAATTTACAGTTGTATTTACAGCGAATCGGCTATTTGATTTAAATAATTTTCTGTTATTTTAACAAAAAAATGCTATAATTGAATAGACCATTTCGAAGGAGAAAAAAATGACGAAACCCATTATTTTAACAGGAGATCGCCCAACAGGAAAACTGCATATTGGACATTATGTTGGGAGTCTTAAAAATAGAGTATTGCTGCAGGAAGAAGACAAGTATGACATGTTTGTTTTTTTGGCGGACCAACAAGCCTTGACAGATCACGCCAAAGATCCTCAAACGATTGTAGAATCGATTGGGAATGTTGCCTTGGATTATTTAGCAGTTGGATTGGATCCAAGTAAATCAACTATCTTTATTCAAAGTCAAATTCCAGAGTTGGCTGAATTATCTATGTACTATATGAATTTGGTTTCACTAGCTCGTTTGGAACGGAATCCGACAGTAAAAACAGAGATTGCTCAGAAAGGATTTGGAGAAAGTATTCCGACAGGATTTTTGGTTTATCCAATTGCGCAAGCAGCTGATATCACAGCCTTTAAGGCTAATTATGTTCCTGTAGGAACAGACCAAAAACCAATGATTGAACAGACTCGTGAAATTGTTCGTTCTTTTAACAACGCATATAACTGTGATGTTTTGGTGGAACCAGAAGGTATTTATCCAGAAAATGAGAGAGCAGGACGTTTGCCTGGTCTCGATGGAAATGCTAAAATGTCTAAATCCCTTAATAATGGTATTTATCTAGCCGATGATGCTGATACGTTGCGTAAAAAAGTCATGAGTATGTATACTGATCCGGACCATATTCGGGTTGAGGATCCAGGTAAGATTGAAGGAAATATGGTTTTCCATTATCTAGATGTGTTTGGTCGTCCTGAAGATGCTCAAGACATTGCAGAGATGAAAGAACACTATCAACGTGGTGGTCTTGGCGATGTGAAGACGAAGCGTTATCTACTTGAAATACTCGAACGTGAACTTGGCCCTATTCGTGAGCGCCGTATCGAATTTGCTAAGGATATGGGTGAAGTGTACAATATGCTTCAAAAAGGTAGTGAAAAAGCTCGTGAGGTTGCAGGGCAAACTCTATCTGAAGTTAAGGGAGCAATGGGACTAAATTATTTTAAATAATAGATAAAATATGAATCGTAAAACTATCTCTTCCATAGAATCACAGGGATAGTTTTTTTATGATTTCTACCATAAATATAATTGACAAATTTTCATAGAATGGTATGATAGATACAATACAAAAAGAGTCAAGCTCAAAAAGAAAGAAAAGAGGAAACTTCAATGTCTAATTGGGATACTAAATTTTTAAAAAAAGGTTTTACCTTTGATGATGTATTGCTCATTCCAGCAGAAAGTCATGTGTTGCCTAATGATGCAGATTTAACAACAAAATTGGCAGATAATCTGACTTTAAATATCCCAATTATAACAGCCGCGATGGATACAGTCACAGAAAGTCAAATGGCCATTGCTATTGCTCGTGCAGGTGGTCTTGGAGTAATCCATAAAAATATGTCTATTGCGCAACAGGCAGATGAAGTTCGCAAGGTAAAACGTTCTGAAAATGGTGTTATTATTGATCCATTCTTCTTGACTCCAGAACACACTATTGCTGAAGCGGACGAACTGATGGGACGCTACCGTATCAGTGGTGTTCCAGTTGTGGAAACACTTGAAAATCGTAAATTGGTTGGTATTCTAACAAATCGAGATCTTCGCTTTATTTCAGATTACAATCAGCCAATCTCAAACCATATGACTAGTGAAAATCTTGTTACTGCCCCTGTTGGTACAGATCTTGCAACAGCTGAGAGTATTCTTCAAGAACACCGTATTGAAAAACTTCCTTTAGTTGATGAAGAAGGTCGTCTTTCTGGCTTGATTACTATTAAAGATATTGAAAAAGTGATTGAATTTCCAAATGCAGCAAAAGATGAGTTTGGTCGTCTCTTAGTTGCTGGTGCGGTAGGTGTCACTTCAGATACATTTGAACGTGCCGAAGCCCTTTTTGAAGCAGGAGCTGACGCAATTGTTATTGATACTGCTCATGGTCACTCTGCAGGTGTCTTGCGTAAAATTGCTGAGATTCGTGCTCACTTCCCAGATCGTACTTTGATTGCTGGAAATATTGCAACAGCTGAGGGTGCACGTGCACTTTATGAAGCGGGTGTAGACGTTGTTAAGGTTGGTATTGGACCAGGTTCTATCTGTACAACTCGTGTGATTGCAGGTGTCGGTGTACCACAAGTAACAGCAATCTACGATGCAGCTGCAGTTGCGCGTGAATATGGAAAAACAATCATTGCAGATGGTGGAATCAAGTACTCTGGAGATATTGTAAAAGCCCTTGCTGCAGGTGGAAATGCAGTGATGCTTGGATCAATGTTTGCTGGAACAGATGAAGCGCCAGGTGAAACAGAAATCTTCCAAGGACGTAAGTTTAAGACTTACCGTGGTATGGGGTCAATCGCTGCAATGAAAAAAGGTTCGAGTGACCGTTACTTCCAAGGTTCTGTCAATGAAGCGAACAAACTTGTTCCAGAAGGAATTGAAGGTCGTGTTGCCTATAAAGGCGCAGCAGCTGATATCGTCTTCCAAATGATTGGTGGTATTCGCTCTGGTATGGGTTACTGTGGTGCAGCTAACCTTAAAGAATTGCATGACAACGCTCAATTTATTGAAATGTCTGGTGCAGGTTTGAAAGAAAGCCATCCTCATGATGTACAAATCACTAATGAAGCACCAAACTACTCTATGTAAGAAGTAAAAAAAGAACTCCTGAAAATCAGGAGTTCTTTTTGTTTACAAAAGTGTCAAGTTTGATTTACAGATATTTTGCCATTTTGGATATTGAAGATACTAAGATTTTCTGGCAAATTTTGCAAGTGGTCTAAACTTGTTGTTGTGATAAAGGTTTGGATAGATTGTGAAATCGTTTCTAATAATTTTAGTTGTCTAGTGTTGTCAAGTTCGCTCATAACATCGTCAAGTAGTAATATTGGAGATTCTTTAGTAATACTTTCCATTAACTCTATTTCTGCTAATTTTATAGAGAGTACAAGACTACGATGTTGACCCTGACTTCCAAAACTAGCGTCCATACCATTGATATAGAAAGAAATGTCATCTCGATGAGGGCCAACACCAGTATTCTTTTTAAATAAGTCTCTTGATCTACTTTTTTCTAAAGCCATTTTAAAAGAATCCATTAACAGTTCTTCATCAGTAAAGTTGACAGATGATTGATAAGATATTGACAGTTCTTCTAATTGATTTGAAATTTCTAAGTGTTTTTTTTGACCAAATTTTTCTAAATCTTTAACGAATTTTATCCGATGCTTTATGACGCGACAACCGTATTCTACCAACTGATCATCTAAGACTGACAGAAATGTTTCGTCAATCTTTTGACTGGATTTTAGGTAAGTATTTCTTTGCTTGAGTATATGGTTGTAGTTTGACAGGTCTGACAAGTAGATTGGTTTAATTTGTCCAAGTTCGATATCTATAAACTTTCGGCGAATGGAAGGTGCTCCTTTAATTATCTGGAGATCTTCAGGTGCGAAGAGAACAACATTCATATGTCCGATGTAGTCTGATAAGCGAGCTTGTTTTAAGTGATTGACTTTAGTCACACGCCCTTTTGGTGTTAAATCAATTTCTAGAGGGATAGAACCTGTTTTTTTCTGTAGTAAGCCAGAAAGATGGAGTTGTTCTTCATCAAAATGAATAAGATTTCTATCTGTCCGAGTACGATGGCTGCGTGTTAAGGCCAAGAAATAGATTGCTTCTAGCATATTGGTCTTTCCTTGCGCATTTTGGCCTAAAAAGACGTTTAATTTTGGATTAAAATCAATTTTTGCCTCTTTGTAGTTTCGAAAGTTTTTTATTATTAAATGTTGGAGCCACATGATTATCTTCCTGGAAAACGTGGAGCTTGTTTGGCTTTAGGTGATGAAGTAGTTTTTTGTTTTTCTTTCTTGACACCTTTATTCATCTCTTTGACAAGTTTAGCAATCCGCTCTTTTTCAATCTTATCTGCTTGGTATTCTTCTTGCTCTTTTAAACTTGGTTTTGTCAAGGTGATGTCAATCTTTAAATCAGGAATGTCAATCGCATCTCCAACACGGATTTTTTTCCCACGTCTACTTTCTAATTCACCATTAAAGTAAACTTGATGCTCCATTAAAAAGGATTTAATAGCACCACCGCTTTGTATAATTCCAATCTCTTTTAGGAGGGCTTGGAGCGTAATAAATTCTTCAAATAATTTGTATTCCATAATTCACCTCAATCTTTGGTATTATACCATATTTTCCCTGAAATAGCTGAAGGAAAGTCAGTCGAAATGAAAACGATTTTACTTTTGAAAGCTATAAAGAGAACAAGAAAAATTTTGATTTTCGTGGTATAATAGAACTCTATATGTAAGGAGGTAAGGTATGGAGTTGGTGTCTGGAATTTCAGCAAATTTTATTCAATCCAAAAAGTTTAAAACAAATAAAATCACTATTCGTTTTACTGCTCCCTTATCTCTTGAGACAATAGCGGGACGCATGTTAAGTGCAAGTATGTTGGAAACTGCCAATAAAGCTCACCCAACATCTCAAGCTTTTCGCAGATACTTGGCAAGTTTATATGGAACAGATATTTCTACGAGTGCTTATCGTAGGGGACAGGTACATATTCTTGACCTAACATTTACCTATGTGAGGGATGATTTTTTAAGTAAAAAGAATGTCTTGACTTCTCAAATATTTGAATTGGTGAAACAGACTTTATTTTCCCCCTTAGCTCAAGATGGTGCTTTTGAGCCAGCCTTATTTGAAATTGAAAGAAAACAGTTATTGGCTAGTTTGGCTACTGATATGGATGATTCATTTTATTTTGCTCATAAGGAGTTGGATAGCTTGTTCTTCCGTGATGAGCGTCTTCAATTGAGATACAGTGATTTACGAAATCGCATTTCAAATGAGTCTCCGGAAAGTAGCTACACTTGCTTTCAAGATGCTCTGAACAAAGATCGAATTGATTTCTTTTTCTTGGGTGATTTTAATGAAGTAGAAGTGAAGGAGTGGTTGAGGTCATTCTCCTTTACTGGGCGTCAAATCGATGTCAAGCCTCAGTACAAACAACCATATTCAAATGTCCTTCGGGAAGGAATGGTTCGTAAGAATGTGGGCCAATCCGTTTTGGAATTGGCTTACCATTGTTCTACGAGCTATGGAGACAAGCATCATTTGGCCATGGTAGTAATGAATGGTCTGTTAGGTGGTTTTGCTCACTCTAAGCTTTTTACAAATGTTCGGGAAAATGCTGGTCTAGCCTACACTATCTCCAGTCAATTGGATTTATTTAGTGGTCAATTGAGGATGTATGCTGGCATTGATCGGGAAAAGCGCAATCAAGCCAGAAAATTGATGAATCATCAATTACTTGAACTAAAGAAAGGTAATTTTACAGATTTGGAGATTGAACAGACTAAGGAGATGATTCGCAGAACCTTATTGCTTTCGCAAGATAGTCAGAGCTCACTAATCGAGCGAGTTTACTTGAATAGTTTGTTAGGGAAATCTACATCAGATTTTGACAATTGGATTGAAAAATTAAATCAAGTTGATAAAGAAGCTATCTGCAAAGCAGCAAATAGTGTTCGGTTACAAGCGATATACTTTATGGAAGGAATAGAATGACACCAGTTACCTTTGAAGAAAAATACTATCCTGCTGTAAAGGAGACGGTTTATCAGACTCGTCTATCAAATGGATTGACAGTGTCTCTCCTTCCTAAGAAACAATTTAATGAAGTTTACGGAGTTGTAACAGTTCGATTTGGATCAGTAGACACAAGCTTTACACTATCTGAAAAAGGTTTACAGTGTTATCCAGCTGGAATTGCACATTTTCTTGAACATAAACTATTTGAGAGAGAAAATGCTGAAGATATTATGGAGTCTTTTACACACTTGGGAGCTGATAGCAATGCTTTTACGAGTTTTACAAAGACGAGCTATTTGTTTTCAACAATAGATCATTTATCAGAAAATTTGGATTTGCTTGAGGAGTTGGTAACAGTTGCTCATTTTACAGAAGAGTCAGTTGAGAGAGAGAGGGAAATTATCCAACAGGAACGTGAGATGTACCAAGATGATCCAGATTCGCGCCTGTTTTTTGCAACATTAGCAAATCTTTATCCCAATACTCCTCTGGCGGCAGATATTGTTGGAAGTGAAAAATCAATTAACAATATCCAGCTAAATGACTTAAAAGATAACTTTACAGCCTTTTACAAACCTGTCAATATGTCTTGGTTTTTAGTTGGGAATTTTGAGGTAGATGCGATTGGAAAGTATTTTTCACAAAAGAAATATAGAAATTTTGAAGAAATGGTAGTAAACAAGGAGAAACTTGCTTTACAGCCTGTCAAAGAAACAGACAGTCTCCGGATGGAGGTCTCTTCACCAAAACTTGCTGTTGGAATTAGGGGAACAGGTGAGGTGGCAGAAGCAGATTGCTACCGTTATAGTGTTTTGTTGAAATTGTTGTTTACGATGCTGTTTGGTTGGACTTCTGACCGTTTTCAAAGGTTATATGAGACAGGGAAGTTGGATGCCTCGCTGTCCTTAGAGGTAGAAGTGAATAGCCGCTTTCATTTTGTGATGTTGACGATGGAAACGAAAGAACCTGTTTCTTTGTCGCATCAATTTCGAAAGGCTATTCGCAACTTTACGAAAGATTCAGATCTTACAGAGGAACATCTGGATCTTGTTAAGAGTGAGATGTTTGGGGAATTTTTCAGTAGTATGAACTCCTTGGAGTTTATTGCAACACAGTATGAACCAGTCGACAGAGGAGAAACTATTTTGGATTTACCAAAAATTTTACAAGAAATTACTTTAGACGATGTTCTTGAAGCAGGTCATCGTTTGATAGATGATGGTGATCTAGTTGATTTTACAATCTTTCCAGCTTAAAAGATTAAGTAACCCTAGAAAGAAGGAATGCTAAGTATGAGAAAAAAAACAATTGGTGAGGTGCTGCGTTTAGCTAGAATAAACCAGGGATTGAGTATAGAAGAACTGCAGGCAAAAACGGATATTCAGATGAATTTATTAGAGGCTATGGAGGCTGATGATTTTGATCAACTTCCTAGTCCATTTTATGCTCGTTCTTTTTTGAGAAAATATGCCTGGGCGGTTGAATTGGACGAGCGAATCATTTTGGATGCCTATGATTCGGGAAGCATGATTACCTACGAAGAGGTAGATGTTGATGAAGAAGACTTGTCTGGTCGTAGACGATCAAATAAGAAAAAAACGTCTTATCTCCCCTTGTTTTATTTCGTTCTATTTGCTTTGTCGATTTTAATTTTTGTGACTTATTATGTTTGGAATTATATCCAGACTCAACCAACGCGTCCTTCTTCGCCTAATTATAGTATTGTGAGCTCAACTAGTTCAACAACTTCAACTAGTTCATCTTCTAGTAGTCAGACGTCTAGCTCGTCTTCTACTACGGAATCAACTATTACAGTGTCAGGCGAAGGAAACCGCATTGAAGCTCGCTATAAAACGAGTAAGGAAACAGCTACGGTTCAGCTGACAGTTTCAGATGCAACTAGCTGGGTTAGTGTTTCAGGGAGTGAGCTGGAAGGTGGTGTGACACTATCCGCAGACAATAAAAATGCAAAAACAACAGTTTCGACGAAAGAACCTGTGACTATTACTTTGGGTGTAGTGAAGGGAGTTACTTTAACTGTGGACAATCAAACGATCGACACCTCGAAGCTGACAACTCAGACTGGAACTGTAACACTTACATTCACTACAGATTAAGGAAAAACCAATGAAGAAAGAACAAATTCCTAATGTATTAACTATTGGTAGAATTCTCTTTATACCTCTCTTTATTTTTATTTTGACTTTGGACCATTCACAAGGCAGTCATTTGCTGGCAGCGATCATCTTTGCAGTTGCTAGTATAACGGATTATCTCGATGGCTATCTTGCTCGTAAATGGAATGTAGTCAGCAACTTTGGAAAGTTTGCAGATCCGATGGCGGATAAGTTGCTGGTTATGTCAGCTTTTATCATGTTGATTGAGTTAGGTATGGCTCCAGCTTGGGTTGTTGCTATTATCATCTGTCGTGAACTTGCGGTGACCGGCCTACGGCTGTTGCTCGTTGAGACGGGAGGAACGGTTCTAGCAGCAGCGATGCCAGGGAAAATCAAGACCTTTAGTCAGATGTTTGCCATTATCTTTTTGCTCTTACATTGGAATTTAATTGGTCAACTGTTGCTTTATATAGCTTTGTTTTTCACTATCTACTCTGGTTATGATTATTTCAAGGGTAGCGCTTATGTATTCAAAGGGACATTTGGTTCGAAATGAAATCGATTATTGAAGTAAAAAATCTGTCTTTTCGTTACAAAGAAGACCAGGAACACTATGACGTTAATAATGTCTCGTTTCACGTGAAACGGGGAGAATGGCTTTCGATTGTAGGTCATAATGGGAGTGGGAAATCGACAACTATCCGTTTGATTGATGGCTTGCTTGAAGCAGAGTCTGGGGAAATCTGGATAGATGGGCAACTGCTGTCCTCTGAGAACGTTTGGGACTTGCGTCGTCAAATTGGTATGGTTTTTCAAAATCCAGATAATCAATTTGTAGGTGCAACTGTTGAAGATGATGTTGCCTTCGGTCTAGAAAATCAGGGACTTCCTCGTGAAGAAATGAAGAAAAGAGTGGCTGAATCTTTGGAGTTGGTAGGGATGCTGGACTTTAAGAAGAGAGAACCAGCTCGTTTGTCTGGTGGACAAAAACAACGTGTGGCTATTGCAGGAGTTGTTGCCTTGAGACCAGCTATTTTAATTCTAGATGAGGCTACAAGTATGTTGGACCCCGAGGGACGAAGAGAACTGATTCAGACAGTTCAAGAGATTCGAAAAGACCACCAGATGACAGTCGTCTCCATTACACATGACTTAGAAGAAGTTGCGATGAGTGAACGTGTCTTGGTCATGAAAAAAGGTCAAGTGGAGTCAACCAGCAGCCCAAGAGAACTTTTTTCTCGGGATGACCTTGACCAGATAGGGCTAGATGAGCCTTTTACTAATCAATTGAGAGAATCTTTGAGAGAGGCTGGCTATCAGTTGCCGGATGGCTATTTGACAGAAGGAGAGCTAGAGGACAAGCTATGGGAATTACTCTAGAAAATGTGAGCTTTACTTATCAAGAGGGGACTCCCCTATCTTCATCAGCCTTGACTGATGTTTCTTTGATGATTGAGGATGGTTCCTACACAGCTTTAGTAGGGCACACAGGTAGTGGGAAATCAACGATTTTACAGCTTTTAAATGGCCTATTGGTACCAAGTAAGGGTTCTGTTCGAGTTTTTGATACCGTCATTACCCCTACATCAACCAATAAAGAAATTCGTCAGATTCGAAAGCAAGTTGGTCTAGTGTTTCAATTTGCTGAAAACCAAATTTTTGAAGAGACTGTTTTGAAAGATGTGGCTTTTGGGCCGCAAAATTTTGGAGTTTCTGAGGAAGAGGCCAAGAAAATTGCGCGTGAAAAGTTAGCCTTGGTAGGCATCGATGAGTCACTCTTTGAGCGCAGTCCTTTTGAACTTTCGGGTGGCCAGATGAGACGTGTGGCTATAGCGGGTATGCTAGCCATGGAGCCAACTGTCTTGGTTTTGGATGAGCCGACAGCAGGGCTAGATCCTCTGGGCAGAAAAGAATTGATGACCCTGTTTAAAAAACTTCACCTTTCTGGAATGACAATTGTTCTTGTAACGCATTTGATGGATGATGTAGCTGAGTATGCTGATCAGGTTTACGTTATGGAAAAGGGGAGCTTAGTCAAAAGTGGTAAACCGAGCGAAGTTTTCCAAGATGTAGCCTTTATGGAAAATGTGCAGTTAGGTGTGCCTAAAATCACAGCCTTTTGCAAACGTTTGGCAGATAGAGGTATAGCTTTTAAAAAACTGCCAATCAAGATAGAGGAGTTTAAGGAGTCGCTAAATGGATAGTATGATTTTAGGACGTTATATACCAGGGGATTCCATCATTCATCGCTTGGATCCACGTAGTAAATTGCTTGCCATGATCCTGCTGATTTTGATTGTATTTTGGGCCAATAATCCCCTCGCTAATCTCATTCTGTTTGTAGCGACAGGTATATTTATCGCTTTGTCGGGCGTCTCCCTCTCATTTTTCATTCAGGGATTAAAATCCATGTTCTTCCTGATTGCTTTTACAACTCTTTTTCAGCTCTTTTTCATTTCAAGTGGAAATGTCCTATTTGAGTTTTCTTTTATAAGAATAACGGATTATGCGTTGCAACAAGCTGGAATCATTTTCTGTCGTTTTGTGTTGATTATTTTCTTTTCAACTTTGCTAACCTTAACGACCATGCCTTTGAGTCTGGCAGCTGCAGTTGAAGCTCTTTTAGCACCGCTGAAACGCGTGAAAGTTCCCGTTCATGAAATTGGTCTCATGTTATCAATGAGTTTGCGTTTTGTTCCAACCTTGATGGATGACACAACGAGGATTATGAATGCTCAAAAAGCCCGTGGAGTTGACTTTGGCGAAGGTAGCATCGTTCAAAAAGTAAAGGCTATGATTCCGATTTTAATTCCTCTTTTTGCTACGAGCTTAAAGCGTGCAGATTCATTGGCAATAGCCATGGAAGCGCGTGGTTATCAGGGAGGAAAGGGGAGAAGCCAGTATAGACAGTTGAGATGGAGTCAAAAGGATACACTAGCAATTCTTGTGATTTTGGTGCTGGGATGTCTCTTATTTTTCTTAAAATCTTAGTGGATTTGTAAGATTGATAAAAAATCACAGTAGTAGATCTTTAGTAAAAAGGTAGGAATATGAACCGTTTTAAAAAATCAAAATATCTAATCATCGTTTTTGTCACAGTTCTGGCAGTTTCTGTTCTATTAGTTACAACCTATTCAAGTGCTATTGTGACAAAACTAGGAGATGGAATTTCCTTAGTAGATAGAATTGTTCAAAAACCCTTTCAGTGGTTTGATACTTTCAAATCAGATTTGGGACATTTGACGCAGACCTACAATGAAAACGAGAGTCTAAAAAAACAACTCTATCAATTAGAGGTGGAGTCTAATCAATCAGAACGTTTAAAAACAGAAAATGAACAACTACGTCAGTTGCTAGAGATGAAATCAAAATTACAAGCTACAAAAACCCTAGCAGCAGATGTGATTATGCGTGCTCCAGTATCTTGGAAGCAAGAGTTAACAATTGATGTAGGAAGTGCAAAAGGAGCTTCTGAAAATATGTTAGTCATTGCAAACGGTGGCTTGGTTGGTAGTGTTTCAAAGGTGGAAGATCATTCAACAACTGTCAATCTTTTAACCAACGCTGAAAACACGGATAAGATTTCTGTTAAAATCCAACATGGTTCTACTGAAATTTACGGAATTATCGTTGGTTATGACAAGGAATCTGAACTGCTTAAAATTAGTCAATTGAATAGTAATAGTGACATCAGTGCTGGAGACAAGGTGACTACAGGTGGGCTAGGAAACTTTAATGTCAAAGATATTCCTGTTGGAGAGATTGTTGGTACAACGCACAGCAGTGACTATCTAACACGAGAGGTAACTGTAAAGTTAAGTGCTGATATCAAAGATCTTCATGTGGTAGAGTTAGTGGGGAATTAGCAATGAGATTGTTAAAACAAATTGGTATTTTCTTTTTACTCCCTTTTGTTGTGCTAATTGATGCACATATTGGACAATTGGTGGGATCCTTTTTCCCCCACTTTCATTTAGCCAGTCATTTTCTATTTTTGTTTCTCTTATTTGAAACAATCGAAGTGTCAGAGTATCTCTATCTAGCCTATTGTTTTATAGTGGGCTTGATTTATGATATTTATTTTTTCCACTTGATTGGAATTGCTACGCTTTTGTTTATCTTGATAGGTGCTTCGCTCCACAAGTTTAACAGCGTGATTTTGACAAATCGTTGGACAAGGATGTTGACCATTATTGTGATCAGTTTTCTGTTTGATATGGGGAGCTATCTTTTGGCTCTTGCCGTAGGACTGACTGTAGATTCCATGCCGGTATTCATCGTCTACAGCCTTGTCCCATCAATGATTCTGAACTTCTTATGGATTGTCATTTTTCAATTTATTTTTGAAAAAATTTATCTATAAGAAAGAAATATAAATGTAACAAAGGCGTAATATTTATTATGTCTTTTTTTGGTATACTAGTAATGTCTCAAATAGAAGGAGTATCGACAGAATATGAAGAAAAAAATCTTAGCGTCACTTTTGTTAAGTACAGTATTGGTCTCACAAACGGCAGTATTGACAACTGTTCGTGCAGAAACAACTGATGAAAAAATTGCTGCTCAAGATAATAAAATTAGCAGTTTAACAGCGCAACAACAAGAAGCTCAAAAGCAAGTGGATCAAATCCAAGGTCAAGTTTCAACAATTCAAGCAGAGCAAGCAAGCTTGCAATCCGAAAACGAAAAATTACAAGCTGAATCTAAAAAACTTGAAGGAGAAATTACAGAGCTTTCTAAAAATATCGTGGCTCGTAATGCTTCTTTAGAAAAACAAGCACGTAGTGCACAGACAAATGGAGCTGCGACTAGCTACATTAATACAATTGTAAACTCAAAATCAATCACAGAAGCCATTTCGCGTGTTGCTGCAATGAGCGAGATTGTATCGGCTAACAACAAAATGTTGGAGCAACAAAAGGCTGATAAAAAAGCAATTTCTGATAAACAAGTAGCCAATAATGAAGCAATTAATACAGTTATTGCGAACCAACAAAAACTGGCTGATGATGCGCAGGCATTGACAACTAAGCAAGCTGAGTTGAAGGTTGCAGAGTTGAATCTTGCTGCTGAGAAAGCTACTGCAGAAGGTGAAAAAGCTAGTTTGCTAGAGAAGAAAGCAGCAGCAGAGGCAGAAGCACGTGCGGCTGCAGAAGCAGAAGCAGCTTACAGAGCACGTCAAACAAGCCAACAGCAATCAGTTGTTGCTTCTGGAAACACAAGTTTCTCAGCTCAAGTACAGGCAACATCAACAACTGACGAGGAAGATTCAAGCTACACTCCGGCACCTGCGCCAGCGCCTGCTAGACAACGTCCAACATACAGCTCAAATGCTTCAAGTTATCCAACTGGTGAATGTACTTGGGGAGCTAAAACATTGGCACCTTGGGCTGGAGATTACTGGGGCAACGGAGCTCAGTGGGCAACAAGTGCAGCCGCAGCAGGATTCCGCACAGGTTCAACTCCACAAGTTGGTGCGATTGCATGTTGGAATGATGGTGGTTATGGACACGTAGCGGTTGTTACAGCAGTTTCATCATCAACTCGTATTCAAGTATCAGAATCAAACTACGGTGGAGATCGTACAATCGGAAACAAACGTGGATGGTTCAACCCAACTACAACTTCTGAAGGTTACGTAACATATATCTATCCAAACTAATGTATAAAACGAAGAGACTCAATCGAGTCTCTTTTAATGTTTTTATCCGAAAGTCCTACTAAAATTCTACTAAATAGCTTGAAAATACTGTTGAAATATGATAAAATAAAACCTGTCGTGTAAACGATAATACTCATTCTTGATGAATTGTGAAACTGTTGCCCTTGGGTCGTTTTGCAAGTTGAAATCGAGAAGAGGAAAAAACAAAAAGGAGAAATACTCATGGCAGTAATTTCAATGAAACAACTTCTTGAGGCTGGTGTACACTTTGGTCACCAAACTCGTCGCTGGAACCCTAAGATGGCTAAGTACATCTTCACTGAGCGTAACGGAATCCACGTTATCGACTTGCAACAAACTGTAAAATACGCTGACCAAGCATACGACTTTATGCGTGACGCAGCAGCTAACGATGCAGTTGTATTGTTTGTTGGTACTAAGAAACAAGCTGCTGACGCTGTTAAGGAAGAAGCAGAACGTTCAGGTCAATACTTCATCAACCACCGTTGGTTGGGTGGAACTCTTACTAACTGGGGAACTATCCAAAAACGTATTGCTCGTTTGAAAGAAATCAAACGTATGGAAGAAGAAGGAATTTTCGACGTTCTTCCTAAGAAAGAAGTTGCACTTCTTAACAAACAACGTGCACGTCTTGAAAAATTCTTGGGTGGTATCGAAGACATGCCTCGTATCCCAGATGTAATGTACGTAGTTGACCCGCATAAAGAGCAAATCGCTGTTAAAGAAGCTAAAAAATTGGGTATCCCAGTTGTAGCGATGGTTGACACAAACACTGATCCAGACGATATTGATGTAATCATCCCAGCTAACGATGACGCTATCCGCGCGGTTAAATTGATCACAGCTAAATTGGCTGACGCTATCATCGAAGGACGTCAAGGTGAAGATGCAGCAGCAGTTGAAGCAGAATTTGTAGCTTCAGAAGCTCAAGCAGATTCAATCGAAGAAATCGTTGAAGTTGTAGAAGGCGATAACGCTTAATTCATATAAATAGTAATTACCTAGGAGGGCGGGGCGTAGCCCGGCTCTCCTATTTTTAAAAAATATAGGAGAATCAAAATGGCAGAAATTACAGCTAAACTTGTAAAAGAGTTGCGTGAAAAATCTGGTGCCGGTGTTATGGACGCTAAAAAAGCGCTTGTAGAAACAGACGGCGATATCGAAAAAGCGATTGAATTGCTTCGTGAAAAAGGTATGGCGAAAGCAGCTAAGAAAGCTGACCGCGTTGCTGCAGAAGGTTTGACTGGTGTTTATGTTAACGGTAACGTTGCAGCAGTAATTGAAGTAAACGCTGAAACTGACTTCGTTGCGAAAAACGCTCAATTCGTTGACTTGGTAAATGCTACAGCTAAAGTAATTGCTGAAGGAAAACCAGCTAACAACGAAGAAGCACTTGCTTTGACAATGCCTTCAGGTGAAACTCTTGAAGCAGCTTATGTATCTGCAACAGCAACTATCGGAGAAAAAATCTCATTCCGTCGTTTTGCTTTGATCGAAAAAACAGATGCACAACACTTTGGAGCTTACCAACACAATGGTGGTCGTATCGGTGTTATCTCAGTTATCGAAGGTGGAGACGAAGCTCTTGCTAAACAATTGTCAATGCACATCGCAGCGATGAAACCAACAGTTCTTTCATACAAAGAATTGGACGCTCAATTCGTTAAAGATGAGTTGGCACAATTGAACCACGTAATCGACCAAGACAACGAAAGTCGTGCAATGGTTAACAAACCAGCTCTTCCACACTTGAAGTATGGATCAAAAGCACAATTGACTGACGAAGTGATTGCCCAAGCTGAAGCTGACATCAAAGCTGAGTTGGCTGCAGAAGGCAAACCTGAAAAAATCTGGGACAAAATCATCCCAGGTAAAATGGATCGCTTCATGCTTGACAACACCAAAGTTGACCAAGCATACACACTTCTTGCCCAAGTCTACATCATGGACGATAGCAAGACAGTTGAAGCTTACCTTGAATCAGTAAATGCTTCAGTAGTTGAGTTCGCTCGCTTTGAAGTTGGTGAAGGTATCGAGAAAGCTGCAAATGACTTCGAAGCAGAAGTTGCAGCTACAATGGCAGCAGCCTTGAATAACTAATGATAAAAGAGGAAGCAATTTGCTTCCTTTTTCTTTTGCTGTAGGGAACTTAGATTTTTCTTTAAATTGAACAAAGAAAAAGCCCTATAATAAGGGCTAAGTGCATTTAGGAGACTACACTTCAAATTCATAGAGTGCTGTAGACAGATAACGTTCGCCGTTATCTGGTGCTAAAGCAAGGACTTTCTTACCTGTGCCTAATTTTTGGGCAACTTCAATTGCCCCGTAAATCGCTGCGGCTGAAGAAATCCCAACAAGGAACCCTTCTTTTCCGCCGATTTCACGGCCAAGCGCAAGGGCATTATCTGATGTTACACGGACGATACCATCATAGGCCTTTGTATCAAGTGTATCAGGAATAAATCCAGCTGAGATACCTTGAATTTTGTGAGGTCCTGGTTTTTCACCAGACAAGATAGCTGACTCGTCTGCCTCAACTGCATAAACTTGAATGTCTGGATTTGCTGCTTTAAGAGCATGAGAAACACCTGAAATCGTTCCACCGGTACCAACACCACCTACAAAGGCATCTAGTCCATCAGAACCGAAAGCAGCTAGAATTTCAGCTCCTGTTGTTCTTTCGTGTACTTCAGGATTAGCTGGATTGTTAAATTGGAGCGGAAGAAAGCCATCGCGTTCAGCTGCGATCTCCTGAGCCTTGGCAATCGCGCCTTTCATTCCTTCGCTACCAGGAGTAAGGACGAGTTCAGCACCATAGGCTTGGATAATCTTACGTCGTTCCACACTCATCGTTTCAGGCATGACGATAACAACTTTATATCCTTTAGCAGCACCTACCCAAGAAAGTCCGATACCTGTATTTCCACTCGTTGCTTCAACAATAGTAGCACCGGGCTTTAGAATGCCATCCTGCTCAGCCTTTTCAATCATGCTAAGGGCAATGCGGTCTTTTACTGACGATCCAGGGTTAAAAGCTTCAAGTTTTACATAAACATCTGCAGCACCCTCTGGAACGATATTGTTGAGTTTAACAATTGGTGTTTGTCCGATTAGTTCAGTGATATTGTTATAAATAGTCATAGATATACCTCTTTGTATAAGATGATACTAGTATATCGTGCTCTAGGCTATTTGTAAAATATAGAAATCCTATCGAAGTGATAGGATTTTTTTATATCAAGCATCCAAGCTGTGAATCTGCGAATAGATTTAGTAGGTACGAACTATATTTTTTGTTTACACTAAGTTTACAGGGACCTCAACCTCACGTAAACCTTGATCTGTTAAAGTAATTTTTCCATTAAAAAACTCCACAAGAGCAGCCTTGATATTTTCTTTCTCTTCCTTATCAACATAAATCATTGTATCAACTTGATCTGTAAAGTTTGTATCCAGCTCCATGAGATTATGTTCTTTAAGGAAGTTACTGTACTCTTGGTATTGAGCGTAGGACATCTGAATGGCTATACCAGCTTGCTCTTTGATTTCAATAATGCCAATTTCTTTGACAGCCAAGGCCACACTACCTGCATAAGCGCGAATCAAACCGCCAGCACCTAGCTTAATTCCCCCAAAGTAGCGAGTAACCACTACGCAGACATTAGTAAGATTATGATTTTCTAAGACACCGAGCATAGGGACTCCAGCAGTACCACTAGGCTCACCATCATCACTCGTACGCTTGATTTCACTTCGTTCCCCTACAATAAAAGCTGAGCAGTTATGGGTAGCTTTGTAGTGTTCTTTTTTGATGGCCGTGATGAAATCACGAGCCTCTGCTTCACTATAGACACGCTTTGCATGACAGATAAAGCGGGATTTTTTGATTTCTTCTTGGACTTGCCCGTCCTCTTTAATTGTTCTAAATTCCATGATTTAATTGTACTAAAAAAACACCTAAAGCGCTAGATTTTTACGAATAAAGAAGTATGAAAGTAAATCCAAATTATCTCGGTCGCTTGTTTACTGAGAAAGAATTAACTAAAGAAGAACGTCAGATGGCCGTGAAACTGCCAGCAATGAGAAAAGAGAAGGGAAAACTTTTCTGTCAACGTTGTAATAGTAGCATTCTAGAAGAATGGTATTTGCCTGTTGGTGCTTACTACTGCAGGGAGTGCTTGCTGATGAAGCGAGTCAGGAGTGATCAAGCTTTATACTATTTTCCACAGGAGGATTTTCCGAAACAAGATGTTCTCAAATGGCGTGGCCAGTTAACCCCTTTTCAGGAGAAGGTATCGGAGGGATTGATTCGAGCAGTCGAAAAGAAAGAACCGACCTTAGTTCATGCTGTCACGGGAGCTGGAAAGACAGAGATGATTTATCAAGTTGTAGCCAAAGTGATTGACGATGGTGGTTCGGTGTGTTTGGCTAGTCCTCGAATCGATGTATGTTTGGAATTGTATAAGCGACTGCAGAATGACTTTGCTTGTGAGATAGCACTACTTCATGGTGAATCAGAGCCCTATTTTCGAACTTCCCTAGTTATTGCAACGACGCATCAGTTATTAAAATTTTATCATGCCTTTGATTTGTTGATAGTGGATGAGGTAGATGCCTTTCCTTATGTTGACAATTCTATGCTTTACTATGCTGTAAAGAATGGTGTAAAGGAGGATGGGTTAAGGATATTCCTTACAGCAACTTCTACAGATGAGTTAGATAAGAAGGTTCGCACTGGAGAATTAAAACGATTGAGCTTGCCAAGACGATTTCATGGAAATCCATTGATTATTCCAAAGCCAGTTTGGTTATCGGATTTTAATCGTTACTTAGATAAGAGTCAGTTGTCACCCAAATTAAAGACCTCTATTGAGAGGCAGAGAAGAACAGGTTATCCCTTGTTAATCTTTGCATCAGAAATTAAAAAAGGCGAGAAACTAAAAGAAATCTTGCAGGAACAGTTTCCAAAAGAAAATATCGGCTTTGTGTCTTCTGTGACAGAAGACCGATTAGAGCAGGTGCAAGCTTTTCGAGATGGAAAGCTAACAATACTGATCAGTACGACAATCTTGGAACGTGGAGTTACCTTCCCTTGTGTGGATGTTTTCGTAGTAGAAGCTAATCATCGTCTCTTTACCAAGTCTAGCTTGATTCAGATTGGTGGGCGAGTTGGGCGTAGTATGGACAGACCAACTGGTGAGTTGCTCTTCTTTCATGATGGATTAAATACTTCCATCAAAAAGGCAATCAAGGAAATCAAGCAGATGAACAAGGAGGCGGGATTATGAATTGTTTATTATGTGGCCAGACAACAAAGAGTGGCCTGACATTTAGTCATCTCCTTCTTTTGAAGAATGAGCGCAACTATCTTTGTTCAGCTTGTGATTCTACTTTGGAGAAGATAGGTGAGGATCATTGTCCGAGCTGCATGAAAAGAGGGTTGTCAACAACGTGTAAAGATTGTAAACTTTGGTGTAAAGAAAGAATTCAGGTTGATCATAAGGCAATCTTTACCTATAATCAAGCTATGAAAGACTTTTTCAGTAGATATAAGTTTGATGGAGATTTTTTGCTTAGAAAAGTTTTTGCTTCCGTTCTTGCTGAGGAGTTGAAAAAGTATAGAGGTTATCAATTTGTGTTGATTCCCCTAAGTCCTGAAAGATTACTTGAGAGGGGATTTAATCAGGTTGAAGGTTTGGTTGAGGCAGCCGGATTTTCTTTTCAAGACTTACTAGGGAAAAGAGAAGAGAAGGCTAGTTCTTCTAAGAATCGCTCAGAACGATTAGCTACGGAAATTCCCTTTTATATTAAAACGGGAGCCCCTCTTCCTAAGAAGATTTTGGTTATTGATGACATCTATACGACAGGGGCGACTATCAATCGTGTGAAGCGACTTTTTGAAGAGGCAGGTGTTTTGGAAGTCAAAACTTTTTCTCTTGTAAGATAAGGAAAAAATTTGCAAAATGAAAATGAAAGCGTTATAATATGGTTAGAAAAATAAAAATGTTTAGAAAGAAGGTACTTATATGATTAAATATAGTATCCGTGGTGAAAACCTAGAAGTAACAGAAGCAATTCGCAATTATGTAGTTTCTAAACTCGAAAAGATCGAAAAATATTTTCAACCTGAACAAGAGTTGGATGCACGTGTCAACTTGAAAGTTTACCGTGAAAAAACAGCAAAAGTTGAAGTAACAATTCCACTTGGATCAATTACCCTTCGTGCAGAAGATATTTCTCAAGATATGTATGGTTCTATCGATCTTGTAACAGATAAAATTGAACGCCAGATTCGAAAAAATAAAACAAAAATCGAACGCAAGAATAAAAATAAGGTTGCAACAAGCCAACTCTTTACAGATGCTCTAGTTGAAGATGCAAATGTTGTGCAGCCAAAAGTGGTTCGTTCAAAACAAATTGATTTAAAACCAATGGATTTGGAAGAAGCTCTTCTTCAAATGGACTTGTTGGGACATGATTTCTTTATCTATGTAGATGTAGAAGATCAAACAACAAATGTTTTGTATCGCCGCGAAGATGGTGAAGTTGGTTTACTAGAAGTTAAGGGATCATAAAATCTTGACAACTATGTAAAAGTGGTTTACACAATTGTAAACCACTTTTGTATTGCATCATTATACAAGGTATAAATGGAGGTAGTTATGAAAGACGTAGTGATTGTTTCAGCAGTGCGAACTCCTATTGGTTCCTTTGGAGGGAGCTTGAAGAATGTTTCTGCTGTTGATTTGGGATCTTTGGTCATTAAGAGTGCTTTGGAAAAAGCGAATATTAAACCAGAGCAAGTAGACGAAGTGATTATGGGGAATGTCCTAGGCGCAGGTTTAGGCCAAAACGTGGCTCGCCAAATGAGCATTCAAGCGGGGCTCCCTGAATTTACACCAGCCTTTACCATTAATAAGGTTTGTGGTTCTGGGTTGAAGGCAGTTCAGTTAGCTGCTCAAGCGATTCGATGTGGCGATGCAGATATTATCGTAGCTGGTGGTGCAGAAAACATGAGTCAGGCTCCATATGTTTTGCCAAACTTCCGTTGGGGCGGCCGTATGGGAGATTCGAAAGTGGTAGACACCATGATTAAGGACGGTTTGTCTGATGCTTTTAACGAATACCATATGGGGATTACAGCTGAGAATGTGGCCGAAGAATATGGTATTAGCCGGGATGATCAAGATGCTCTTGCTTTGGAATCACAAAAACGAGCAGTAGCGGCTATAGAATCTGGACGCTTTAAGGAAGAGATTGTGCCAGTGGTTATTCCTCAACGCAAAGGCGATCCTATCGTCTTTGATACAGATGAATTTCCTAGAAAAGATGCCAGCTTGGAGAGTTTGTCTAAGCTAGGTCCTGTTTTCAAAAAAGACGGTTCTGTCACAGCGGGAAATGCTTCAGGTATCAATGACGGGGCAGCAGCTGTCTTGGTCATGAGTGCTGAAAAAGCTGAAGAATTAGGACTTCCAGTGATTGCTCGCATTCGTTCGTATGCAAGTGCAGGTTTGGATCCTAAGATGATGGGATGTGGACCGATTTATGCGACTCGCAAGGCTCTTGAAAAAGGCAATTTGACAATTGATGATCTCGACTTGATTGAGTCAAATGAAGCCTTTGCTGCCCAGACTTGTGCAGTCGGTAAAACTCTAGGCTTCAACACAGATATTGTCAATGTCAATGGTGGCGCGATTGCTCTCGGTCACCCAATTGGAGCTTCAGGCTGTCGTATCTTAGTGACTCTGGTACATGAGATGATGAAACGTGATGCCAAAACTGGTTTAGCAACTCTCTGTATCGGGGGAGGGATGGGAACAGCCCTCATCGTTGAACGTTAGATGGTAGTAATCTTAGTGCAGGAGGATAATGAGCTTATTCTCCTTTTTGCATTAAAACCATAAAAAAATCAATAAGGAAAAGGAGGCTTACCACTTTTTAAAGGTCGCTTTTTAAGGGCATTTGTGATATAATAATGCGCAAGAGGTTTAGAATGAAAAAAAATAATTTAACCCCGATTTCTGCGGTTCTACTAGGGATTGCAACTTTCGGAACCTTAACAATGCTGATTATTTTTTCACAAAATAATGTTGTAACAATCAGTGCCTTGTTTTTATTTGTACTTCTTTATCTGCTTTTATTCATCTGGCAAAAAAAACAGTATGAAAAGAGCGAAATTGAACAAATCCAATACGTAAACCATCAAGCGGAAGATAGCTTGAACACGCTGCTCGATCAAATGCCAGTTGGTGTTCTGAAATTAGACTTATCTAGTGGCGAAGTCGAATGGTTTAATCCTTATGCTGAGTTGATTTTGACGACTGAAGAAGGCGAAATTGATGTTGACTTGATTCAAACCATTATCAAGGCTTCTGTGGGGAACCCTGGTTCTTATGCTACCTTGGGCGAAACACGATATGCTGTTCATATGGATAAGGCCTCAGGTGTTTTGTATTTCTTTGATGTTTCTGGGGAGTACGAAGCAACTGTCGAATTGGTAACCAGTCGACCAGTGATTGGGGTTATCTCGGTAGACAACTACGATGATCTAGAAGATGCAACCTCCGACTCCGATATTAGTCATATCAATAGCTTTGTGGCAAATTTTGTTTCAGAATTTGCTAGTAAGTATGCCATGTTTTCTCGGCGTGTGGGTATGGACCGCTTTTATTTATTTACTGATTACACAGTTCTTGAGGGCTTGATGAATGATAAATTCTCTGTGATTGATGCCTTTCGTGAGGAGGCAAAACAGAGACAGCTGCCATTGACCTTGAGCATGGGCTTTTCTTATGGTGATGGAAATCATGATGAGATAGGGAAAGTTGCTTTAAGAAACTTGAACTTAGCTGAGGTTCGTGGTGGGGACCAGGTGGTTGTCAAGGAAAATGATGAAACCAAGAATCCAGTCTACTTTGGTGGTGGTTCCGCAGCCTCTGTTAAGAGAACAAGAACACGTACGAGAGCGATGATGACAGCTATTTCAGATAAGATTCGCAGTGTGGATCAGGTATTTGTAGTTGGTCATAAGAATCTGGATATGGATGCCTTGGGGTCTGCGGTTGGCATGCAGTTGTTTGCGAGCAATATCACTGAAAATAGCTATGCGGTCTACGATGCAGATCAAATGTCACCAGATATCGAGCGTGCCGTCAAATTCTTGGAAAAAGAGGGTGTCACTAAGCTCTTGCCTCTGGCTAATGCGATGAGATTGGTCACCAAGCGCTCTTTGTTGATTTTAGTGGATCATTCCAAGACGGCTTTGACCTTGTCGAAAGATTTTTACGAACTGTTCACTCAAACCATTGTCATTGACCACCATCGACGTGATCAGGATTTCCCTGAGAATGCAGTCATCACCTATATCGAAAGTGGAGCAAGTAGTGCGAGTGAGTTGGTCACAGAATTGATTCAGTTCCAAAATTCTAAGAAAAATCGTTTGAGTCGTATGCAGGCTAGTGTACTGATGGCTGGTATGATGCTGGATACCAAAAACTTTACGTCACGAGTAACGAGTAGAACCTTTGATGTAGCTAGCTACCTCAGAACACGGGGAAGTGATAGTATTGCTATCCAGGAGATTGCTGCGACAGATTTTGAAGAATATCGTGAGGTAAATGAACTCATTTTACAAGGACGTAAATTGGGTTCAGATGTCTTAATTGCCCAAGCTAAGGATTCGACCACTTATGACACAGTCGTCATCAGTAAGGCTGCCGATGCTATGTTGGCTATGTCTGGCATTGAGGCTAGTTTCGTTCTAGCGAAAAATACACAAGGATTTATCTCAATCTCAGCTCGAAGCCGTAGTAAAATCAATGTGCAACGGATTATGGAAGAACTGGGCGGTGGTGGTCACTTTAACCTAGCTGCTGCACAAATCAAGAATATGGGTCTGTCAGAAGTAGGAGAAAAATTGACTCAACTAATCTTGGATGAACTAAAGGAAAAGGAGAAAGAAGAATGAAAGTAATCTTTTTAGCAGATGTTAAAGGAAAAGGGAAAAAAGGTGAAATTAAGGAAGTGCCAACTGGCTACGCCCAAAACTTCCTGATTAAAAAGAATTTGGCTAAGGAAGCGACTGCTCAGGCAATCGGTGAATTGCGTGGAAAACAAAAATCAGAAGAAAAGGCTCATGCAGAGATGTTAGCAGAGGCAAGAGCAATCAAAGCTAAGCTTGAAGCAGAAGAAACTGTTGTAGAGTTTGTTGAAAAGGTTGGACCAGATGGCCGTACATTTGGCTCAATCACCAATAAGAAGATTGCAGAAGAATTGCAAAAGCAGTTTGGTATAAATATTGACAAGCGTCATATTCAAGTAAAGGCACCAATTCGAGCAGTAGGTTTGATTGATGTACCAGTGAAAATCTACCAAGATGTTACAAGTGTCATCAATCTTCGTGTAAAAGAAGGGTAAGTTTACAACTTCTTGACAAGATTGTAAAAGGAAGGAAAGTCGGATGGCAGAAGTAGAGGAACTGCGAGTTCAACCTCAGGATATTTTGGCAGAGCAATCTGTTCTGGGGGCTATTTTTATAGATGAGAGCAAGCTCGTTTTTGTCCGAGAATACATTGATTCTCGAGACTTCTTTAAGTATGCTCATCGGTTGATTTTCCAAGCGATGGTAGATTTGTCGGATCGTGGGGAAGCGATTGATGCGACGACGGTTCGGACGATTTTGGATAACCAAGGGGATCTCCAAAATATTGGTGGCTTGTCTTACCTTGTCGAAATTGTCAATTCTGTACCAACTTCAGCTAATGCGGAGTATTATGCTAAAATCGTAGCCGAAAAGGCTATGCTACGACGCTTGATTTCCAAGTTGACAGACTCTGTCAACCAAGCCTATGAAGCTTCTAAGCCTGTAGATGAAATCATTGCGCAGGCTGAAAAGGGGCTCATTGATGTAAGTGAAAACGCAAATCGTAGTGGTTTCAAGAATATCCGTGATATTTTAAATATCAACTTTGGGAACCTAGAAGTTCGGTCACAACAAACAACGGATATTACAGGTATTGCAACGGGATACCGTGATTTGGACCATATGACGACAGGTCTCCATGAGGAGGAACTGATTATTATAGCAGCCCGTCCTGCGGTCGGTAAAACAGCCTTTGCTTTAAACATTGCTCAGAATATCGGAACCAAGTTAGACAAGACTGTGGCCATCTTTTCACTGGAAATGGGTGCGGAAAGTCTAGTAGATCGTATGTTGGCGGCCGAAGGCTTGGTGGAGTCCCATTCTATCCGTACTGGTCAATTGACTGATGAGGAATGGCAAAAGTATACCATTGCCCAAGGGAATCTGGCCAACGCGAGTATCTATATCGATGATACGCCAGGGATTCGAATCACGGAAATTCGTTCGCGCTCACGCAAACTAGCTCAAGAAACGGGCAATCTAGGATTGATTTTGATAGACTACCTACAACTTATCACAGGGACTGGTCGTGAGAATCGCCAACAAGAAGTTTCTGAAATTTCTCGTCAGTTGAAAATTCTAGCTAAGGAATTGAAAGTTCCAGTCATTGCTCTTAGTCAGTTATCTCGTGGAGTGGAACAGCGTCAGGATAAGAGACCAGTCTTGTCTGATATTCGTGAATCGGGTTCTATCGAGCAGGATGCAGATATCGTAGCCTTTCTATACCGTGACGACTACTACGATCGTGCGGGTGAAGAAGAGGAAGGAATTCCAAATAACAAGGTAGAGGTTATCATCGAGAAAAACCGTAGTGGAGCTCGTGGAACGGTGGAATTGATTTTCCAAAAAGAATACAATAAATTTTCAAGTATCTCAAAGAGGGAGGCATAAGATGTCAGATGCATTTACAGATGTAGCCAAGATGAAAAAAATCAAAGAAGAAATCAAGGCGCATGAGGGACAAGTCGTTGAAATGACTTTGGAGAATGGCCGTAAGCGCCAAAAAAATAGATTGGGTAAGCTAATTGAGGTTTATCCATCTCTATTTATCGTTGAATTTGGGGATGTTGAAGGAGACAAACAAGCCAATGTCTATGTTGAATCCTTCACCTACTCAGATATCTTGACAGAGAAGAATTTGATTCGCTATCTAGACCAAGAATCCTAAAATGAAGTGGGCTTTGCTCACTTTTTTCTTTTTTTCCCGAATAGTATAAACGAGGGGAACCTCGGAAATTTATATTATATAAGGAGAATGAATGACGTTTTTAAAATCAGGAGTTAAGAAGAGTAGATATACGCAGTTGGGTGTAGGATTGGCTACATTGTTGGTTACGAGTGCTTTTTTGTTTGGTGGTGAATCGGTTAAAGCTGATAGTGTAGCGCGTGGAGATGACTACCCGCTTCACTATAAAAATGGTAGTGTGGAAATCGACCAGTGGCGGATGTATTCTCGCCAGTGTACGTCTTTTGCAGCCTTTCGTTTGAGTAGTGTGAATGGCTTTGAGATCCCGCCTGCTTATGGAAATGCAAATGAATGGGGGCACCGCGCAAGGCGAGAAGGCTACCGTGTTGATAGCAAGCCAGAAATTGGCTCTATCGCTTGGTCGACAGAAGGTTATTATGGGCATGTGGCCTGGGTATCAAATGTATTAGGGGATACGATTGAGATCGAAGAGTATAACTATGGAGTTAGGGAGAAATACAATCGTCGTAGCGTAAAAGCTAGCTCTATGACAGGCTTTATCCATTTTAAGGACTTGGTATGGAGTGGTGGTAGAACTGGAAATCCTATCAGGTCAGAGTTGGCGTCTAGTGGGACTCATACGTTTACTCAAAAGTCCGCCATTAGAAACCAGCCGTCAAGTACAGCACAAGTTATTGACTACTACTATCCTGGTGAAAATGTTAGCTACGATCAAATCGTAGAAAAGGACGGTTATAAATGGCTCAGCTATCTATCCTATAGTGGAACGAGGAGATACGTCCAGCATACGGAAACAGAATCGGTGGAGAATGGTTGGAAGAAGCAAAACGGTATTTGGAATTACCGTGAGAATGGGAAACTCGCAACTGGTTGGAAGAAAATAAATGGCAGTTGGTATCACTTCAAAGAAAATGGGACCATGTCAACAGGTTGGGTAAAGGATGGCTCGCATTGGTACTATCTAAAGGCATCAGGGGAGATGCAGACAGGTTGGCTCAAGGAAAATGGAACATGGTATTATTTGGAAAGTTCAGGGGCTATGAAGTCTAGTCAGTGGTTCCAGGTAGGCGGAAAATTTTACTACGTCAATGCTTCAGGGGCTTTAGCAGTGAATACCACTGTGGATGGCTATCGAGTGGATAGTAATGGAGCTAGAATCTAGAAAGAATATAAAAAAGAGGACTTCACTACCATTTGCCTATTCTTTCCGATGGTATTTTTCCCCTCTTTCCTTTATAATGGGTGTATGGACAAGAAAAAATTATTACTAATTGATGGATCTTCTGTTGCCTTTCGAGCTTTTTTTGCGCTCTATCAGCAGCTGGATCGGTTTAAAAATGCTAATGGTCTTCATACCAATGCAATCTACGGCTTTCAACTTATGTTGAATCATGTCTTAGAGCGGGTTGAGCCCAGTCATGTTTTGGTAGCCTTTGATGCAGGCAAGACGACTTTCCGAACAGAGATGTATGCAGACTACAAGGGTGGCCGTGCTAAAACTCCAGATGAGTTTCGTGAGCAATTTCCCTTCATTCGTGAGTTGTTAGACCATCTTGGGATTCGCCATTATGAGTTGCCCCAGTATGAAGCGGATGATATCATCGGGACTTTAGGCCGTTTGGCTGAGAAGGATTCTTTTGATGTGACAATCGTTAGTGGAGATAAGGATTTGATCCAGTTGACGGATGAGCATACGGTGGTCGAGATTTCCAAGAAAGGTGTGGCTGAGTTTGAGGCCTTTACGCCAGACTATCTCATGGAAAAAATGGGCCTCACACCAGCTCAGTTTATCGATCTCAAGGCCCTGATGGGAGACAAATCAGATAATATCCCCGGTGTCACTAAGATTGGTGAAAAGACGGGTGTCAAGCTCTTGCTAGAACACGGATCGCTTGAGGGTATTTATGAAAATATCGATGGGATGAAGGCTTCTAAGATGAAGGAAAATCTCATCAATGACAAGGAACAAGCTTTTCTGTCTAAAACCTTGGCGACCATTGATACCAAGGCACCGATTGAGATTGGTCTGGAAGACTTGGTATATAATGGCCCAGATGTGGAAAATCTCGGGAAATTCTACGATGAGATGGGCTTCAAACAGCTCAAGCAAGCTTTGAATGTTTCGTCAACGGATGCGCCTGAAAGTTTGGATTTCACTATCGTTGACCAAGTCAGTCAAGACATGTTGAGCGCAGACTCTATCTTCCACTTTGAACTCTTTGGTGAGAACTACCATACAGATGACTTGGTTGGTTTTGCCTGGTCCTGCGGAGATAAATTTTACGCCACAGACAAACTTGAGCTCTTGCAGGAGCCGATTTTCAAGGATTTTCTAGAAAAAACACCTCTAAAAGTGTATGACTTTAAGAAAGCTAAGGTTCTTTTAAATCGTTTTGGTTTGAACCTGCAGGCTCCTACTTTTGACAGTCGCTTGGCCAAATACCTCCTCTCTACTGTCGAGAACAATGAAATTTCAACCATTGCTAGTCTCTACGGTCAAACATACTTGGTCGATGATGAGACTTTCTATGGTAAGGGTGTCAAGAAGGCAATTCCTGAACGGGAAAAATTCTTGGAACACCTAGCTCGCAAGGTTGCTGTTTTGGTTGAGACCGAGCCTGTTTTGCTTGAAAAACTCAGTGAACACGGGCAGTTAGATCTCCTCTATGACATGGAGCAACCTCTGGCTTTTGTCCTTGCTAAGATGGAAATTGCTGGTATCAAGGTCAAAAAAGAAACCCTGCTTGAGATGCAGGCTGAAAATGAGGTCGTCATTGAGCAACTTACCCAAGAGATTTATGAGCTAGCTGGTGAAGAGTTTAATATCAACTCGCCTAAGCAGTTGGGCGTGCTTCTCTTTGAAAAGCTCGGTCTTCCTCTGGAATATACCAAGAAAACCAAGACAGGTTACTCGACAGCGGTGGATGTGCTAGAGCGACTGGCTCCTATTGCGCCGATTGTTAAAAAAATCCTCGACTACCGTCAGATTGCTAAGATCCAATCTACCTATGTGATTGGCTTGCAAGACTGGATTTTGGCTGATGGCAAGATCCACACGCGCTATGTGCAGGATTTGACTCAGACTGGGCGTTTGTCTAGCGTGGATCCAAACTTGCAAAATATCCCTGTTCGTTTGGAACAAGGCCGTCTCATTCGTAAGGCTTTTGTACCTGAGTGGGAGAATAGTGTTCTTCTCAGCTCGGACTATTCACAGATTGAATTGCGCGTTTTGGCTCATATTTCTAAAGATGAGCACTTGATTAAGGCCTTTCAAGAGGGAGCAGATATCCATACCTCGACAGCCATGCGGGTCTTTGGCATTGAACGTCCTGAAGATGTGACTCCAAACGATCGTCGTAATGCTAAGGCGGTAAATTTTGGAGTGGTTTACGGGATTTCAGACTTTGGCTTGTCTAATAATCTAGGCATCAGCCGTAAGGAAGCAAAAGCCTACATTGACACTTACTTTGAACGCTTCCCAGGTATTAAAAACTACATGGATGAGGTGGTGCGTGAGGCGCGTGATAAGGGCTATGTAGAGACCCTCTTCAAGCGTCGTCGTGAGTTGCCAGATATTAATTCGCGCAACTTTAACATTCGTGGTTTTGCAGAGCGGACGGCCATCAACTCTCCTATCCAGGGCTCAGCAGCAGATATTCTCAAGATTGCTATGATCCAGCTAGACAAAGCTCTAGTTGAAGGTGGCTATCAGACCAAGATGCTGTTGCAAGTGCACGATGAAATCGTTCTTGAAGTTCCAAAGGCAGAATTAGCAGCCGTCAAAGTACTGGTGAAACAAACCATGGAAGAAGCCATCCAGCTCAGTGTTCCCCTCATCGCTGATGAGAATGAAGGAGCAACTTGGTACGAGGCTAAATAAGAAAGATATGATAGAGTTTGAAGTACTTGCCTTCAAACTCTTTTTCATGATTTTCTGTAAGCAGTTTCCTTGACTTATCCTTTTTTTTGCGTTATCATATGTCCATATAAGATACGGGAGTCTGTGTACAGTCTGAGAGGAAGTGTTAAACTTCGACCGCACCTGATCTGGGTAATGCCAGCGTAGGGAAGGATACTTAGCCGAATTCTGCACCTTTTCCGTATAAGGAAGGGGTTTTCTTTTTGTCAAAAGGAAGCCTAGAAGAGGAGGTTTTTATGAAAGCAAGCATTGCCTTGCAAGTCTTGCCCTTATCACAGGGGATTGACCGGATTGCTATTATCGATCAGGTTATTGCTTATCTACAAGCTCAGTCCGTGACCATGGTGGTGACACCCTTTGAAACGGTCTTGGAAGGGGAGTTTGATGAGCTTATGCGCATTCTCAAAGAAGCGCTAGAAGTGGCAGGGCAGGAGGCAGATAATGTCTTTGCCAATGTCAAAATAAATGTAGGAGAGATTTTAAGCATCGATGAGAAACTTGAAAAGTATGATGAGACGACACATTAGTCTTTTGGGCTTTATAGGAGTCTTGTCGGTCTGGCAGTTAGCGGGAATATTCAAACTTTTACCCAAGTTTATCCTACCAACTCCCTTTGAAATTCTCCAGGCCTTTGTTCGTGACAGAGAATTTCTCTGGCACCATAGCTGGGCGACCTTGAGAGTGGCTTTACTGGGGTTGGTTCTGGGAGTCTTGATTGCCTGTCTCATGGCGGTGCTTATGGACAGTCTGACTTGGCTCAATGATTTGATTTACCCTATGATGGTGGTTGTCCAGACTATCCCGACCATTGCCATAGCCCCTATCTTGGTCTTGTGGCTAGGTTATGGGATTTTGCCCAAGATTGTCTTGATTATCCTGACGACAACCTTCCCGATCATCGTCAGTATTTTAGATGGTTTTAGGCATTTTGACAAGGATATGCTGACCTTGTTTAGTCTGATGCGTGCAAACCCTTGGCAAATTCTATGGCATTTTAAAATCCCGGTCAGCCTGCCTTACTTTTATGCAGGTCTGAGGGTCAGTGTCTCCTACGCCTTTATCACAACCGTGGTGTCTGAGTGGTTGGGAGGCTTTGAAGGACTAGGTGTTTACATGATTCAGTCCAAGAAACTGTTTCAGTATGATACTATGTTCGCCATTATTATTTTGGTGTCGATTATCAGCCTTTTGGGTATGAAATTGGTCGATATTAGCGAAAAATATGTGATTAAATGGAAACGTCCCTAAGATAAGGATGTTTTAGAAAAAGAAAAGAGGAACTGAAAATGAAGAAAACATGGAAAGTGTTTTTAACGCTTGTAACGTCTTTTGTAGCTGTCGTGCTTGTGGCTTGTGGCCAAGGAACTGCTTCTAAGGACAACAAAGAAGCAGAAGTTAAGAAGATTGACTTTATCCTAGACTGGACGCCAAATACTAACCACACAGGGCTTTATGTTGCTAAGGAAAAAGGCTATTTCAAAGAAGCTGGAGTGGATGTTGATTTGAAATTGCCACCAGAAGAAAGCTCATCTGACTTGGTAATCAATGGCAAGGCACCATTTGCTATCTATTTCCAAGACTACATGGCTAAAAAATTGGAAAAAGGAGCAGGAATCACTGCCGTTGCCGCTATCGTTGAGCATAATACATCAGGAATCATCTCACGTAAATCTGACAATGTCACCAGTCCAAAGGATTTAGTTGGCAAGAAATACGGAACTTGGAATGACCCGACTGAGCTTGCTATGTTGAAAACCTTGGTAGAATCACAAGGTGGAGACTTTGAGAAGGTCGAAAAAGTACCGAACAACGACTCAAACTCGATTACACCGATTGCCAATGGCGTCTTTGACACTGCTTGGATATACTACGGTTGGGATGGAATCCTTGCCAAATCTCAAGGTGTAGACGCTAACTTCATGTACTTGAAAGACTATGTCAAGGAATTTGACTACTACTCACCCGTTATCATCGCAAACAACGACTATCTCAAAGACAACAAGGAAGAAGCTCGTAAAGTCATCCAAGCCATCAAAAAAGGTTACCAATATGCCATGGAACATCCAGAAGAAGCTGCAGATATCCTCATCAAGAATGCACCTGAACTCAAGGAAAAACGCGACTTTGTCATCGAATCTCAAAAATACTTGTCAAAAGAATATGTAAGTGACAAGGAAAAATGGGGACAATTTGACGCTGACCGCTGGAATGCCTTCTACAAATGGGATAAAGAAAATGGTATCCTTAAAGAAGACTTGACTGACAAGGGCTTCACTAATGAATTTGTAAAATAATGACAGAAATAAGACTAGAACATGTAAGTTATGCCTATGGCGATGAAAAGATTTTAGAGGATATCAACCTGCAGGTGACTTCGGGTGAAGTGGTTTCTATCCTAGGTCCAAGTGGTGTTGGAAAGACCACTCTCTTTAACCTAATCGCTGGGATTTTAGAAGTCCAGTCGGGGCGAATTGTCCTTGATGGCGAGGAAAATCCTAAGGGGCGCGTGAGTTATATGTTGCAAAAGGATCTACTCTTGGAGCATAAGACGGTGCTTGGCAATATCATCTTGCCCCTCTTGATTCAAAAGGTGGATAAGGCGGAGGCCATTGCCCGAGCAGATGAAATTCTTGCGACCTTCCAGCTAACGACGGTACGGAACAAGTATCCTCACGAGCTCAGCGGTGGGATGCGCCAGCGTGTGGCCTTACTCCGGACCTACCTTTTTGGGCACAAGCTCTTTCTTTTGGATGAGGCCTTTAGTGCTTTGGATGAGATGACAAAGATGGAACTCCACGCTTGGTATCTGGAGATTCACAAGCAGTTGCAACTAACGACCTTGATCATCACACATAGTATTGAAGAGGCCCTCAATCTTAGCGACCGCATCTACATCCTAAAAAATCGGCCTGGGCAGATTGTTTCAGAAATTAAACTAGATTGGTCTGAAGACGAGGACAAGGAAGTCCAAAAAATTGCCTACAAACGTCAAATCTTAGCAGAATTGGGCTTAGATAAGTAGAAAAATAGGGAGTTGGTGAAGATTATTCTTTACCAGCGCCCTTTTTGTAAAGCAATAGAAATAGTGTACGACATGTTAAGCAGACTGAAGAAATTACGGAGAGAAAATGGAACATCAGTTGTCTCCTTTGCATTTATTGCAATTGCTATAGTATCAGGATTTATAATTTACTTTAGTCCTGATATTGCAAAGTTATTAGGATTAGATGAAAAAAGATTTGAAAACGTAGTGGGAACAGTTTTAACTCCGACATTATTATTTATAGGTTATTTAATTTTTGAAAAATCTGTAGATAAATATCGAAAAGAAATTAAATAGGAACAGAAAATACTAAAAGAAAAACAGAATGAGTTGGGAGACAATTTTAAAAGTTAAGAGAAAATTAGAATTGTTGGTGGAATAGGTTTCCTTTACTAGGGAAATGGAGATATAGAAAAAAGCACGTTTGACCGTACTAGCGGAAGTAGAAAGGCTAAAAATGAAAGGCGATTATTATGAGTAAAAAAAGTAGAACAGAAAAAGCCAAAGTAACAGAAAATGCAGATTTGGGAGCGTATTTTTTAATTTTAGCAGTTGTAGCCGTTGGGGCACTTGCTTATTTTTCAGAAGATTTTGGGACAAGGTGGGCAAAAGTTATAGAAATAGTCGGAGCGCCGTTTTCTTTAGGTTTAGGTTTTTTCGCTTTTGATAAAGGTTTTGAAATGTTAGGCAAGTATAACGAAAAAAACAAAGGCGACGAATGAAAAGTCAAGAAACTAAAACAGAATTTATTAAACTAAGAGCGTCTGGGAAATCATTTGACTATATAGCTAAAGAACTAAGTATCAGTAAGTCAACTTGTAGCAGTTGGGAAAAAGAACTAAAAGACGCTATAGCAGAATTAAAACAGGAACAGCTTAACGAATTATAGTTCCTTGCCTGCTGAACTCGTCAATATTACGCCCTTTTTAGGGCTCTTTTTTGTGGACTTTTTTAGGAACTTTCAAGAAAAACTAAGGCGAATTAATGCCAAAGTGTTTTTTAAAAAAGTCAGTATTTCCAATGGTTGAGCCTTAAAAATTTGACTTATAGAGTGTTAAATGATAGTATAGTCAAAGATAGTCAAGGTTCAAAGAAGGAGTTTGATTTACTATGAGATTTAAAAATACATCAGATCATATCGAAGCCTATATCAAGGCGATTTTAGACCAGTCTGGTATCGTGGAATTGCAGCGGAGCCAGTTGGCAGATACCTTTCAGGTTGTGCCGAGTCAGATCAACTATGTCATCAAGACACGTTTTACTGAAAGCAGAGGTTACTTGGTTGAGAGCAAGCGGGGTGGCGGAGGCTACATTCGCATAGGCCGGATTGAGTTTTCCAATCATCATGAGATGCTCCGCGATTTGCTTTACTCGATTGGTGAGCAAGTTAGTCAGGAGATTTATGAGGATATTCTCCAGCTTTTGGTGGAGCAGGACTTGATGACCAAGCAGGAGATGACCTTACTGGTATCTGTGGCAACGGATCGTGTCCTAGGGGAAGAATCCTCAGTTGTCCGTGCCAATATGCTCCGACAGCTATTACAAGAGGTAGATAGAAAAGAGAAGTAAGATGAACTATTCAAAAGCATTGAATGAATGTATCGAGAGTGCCTACATGGTTGCGGGCCATTTTGGAGCTCGATATCTAGAGTCTTGGCATTTATTGATTGCCATGTCCAATCACAGTTACAGTGTAGCAGGGGCGACTCTAAATGATTATCCTTATGAAATGGACCGTTTAGAAGAGGTTGCGTTGGAACTGACTGAAACGGATTATAGCCAAGACGAAACCTTTACAGTATTGCCTTTTTCCCATCGTTTGGAGGTTCTCTTTGCAGAAGCAGAGTATGTGGCCTCAGTGGTCCATGCTAAGGTGCTAGGGACAGAGCATGTCCTCTATGCGATTTTGCATGATGGCAATGCCTTGGCAACTCGCATCTTGGAGAGAGCAGGCTTTTCTTATGAAGACCAGAAAGATCAGGTCAGAATTGCTGCTCTTCGTCGCAATCTAGAAGAGCGTGCAGGATGGACAAGAGAAGACCTTAAGGCTTTACGTCAACGTCATCGCACAGTAGCTGACAAGCAAAGTTCCATGGCCAATATGATGGGTATGCCTCAAGCTCAAAGTGGCGGTCTAGAGGACTACACGCATGACCTGACGGAGCAAGCGCGCTCTGGCAAGTTAGAACCAGTTATTGGTCGTGACAAGGAAATCGCACGTATGATTCAGATTTTGAGTCGGAAGACCAAGAATAATCCTGTCTTGGTTGGAGATGCGGGTGTCGGGAAAACAGCTCTGGCACTTGGACTTGCTCAGCGTATTGCCAGTGGGGATGTACCTGCGGAAATGGCAAAGATGCGCGTGTTAGAGCTTGATTTGATGAATGTTGTCGCGGGAACACGTTTCCGTGGTGACTTTGAAGAGCGTATGAACAACATCATCAAGGATATCGAGGAAGACGGCAAAGTAATCCTCTTTATAGATGAACTTCACACCATCATGGGTTCTGGTAGCGGTATTGACTCGACTCTGGATGCGGCCAATATCTTGAAACCAGCCTTGGCGCGTGGAACTTTGAGAACGGTTGGTGCAACCACTCAGGAAGAATACCAAAAACACATCGAAAAAGATGCTGCCCTTTCTCGTCGTTTTGCCAAAGTTACGATTGAAGAGCCAAGTCTAGCTGACAGCATGACTATTTTGCAAGGTTTGAAAGCGACTTATGAGAAACACCATCGTGTGCAAATCACAGATGAAGCCGTTGAAACAGCTGTCAAGATGGCGCATCGTTACTTGACCAGTCGTCACTTACCAGACTCTGCCATCGATCTATTGGACGAAGCGGCAGCAACAGTGCAAAACAAATCCAAGCATGTGAAAGCAGACGAATCCGACTTGAGTCCAGCTGACAAGGCCTTGATGGATGGCAAGTGGAAACAAGCGGCCCAGCTAATCGCAAAAGAGCAGGAAGTCCCTGTCTATAAAGACTTGGTAACAGAGACTGAAATCTTGACTACCTTGAGTCGCTTGTCAGGGATTCCAGTCCAAAAACTGACTCAGACTGATGCTAAGAAATACCTGAACTTGGAAGCTGAACTACACAAACGTGTCATCGGTCAGGATCAAGCTGTTTCAAGTATTAGCCGTGCGATTCGCCGCAATCAGTCAGGGATTCGCAGTCACAAGCGTCCGATTGGTTCCTTTATGTTCTTAGGACCAACGGGTGTCGGTAAGACCGAATTGGCCAAGGCTCTGGCAGAAGTTCTCTTTGATGACGAATCAGCCCTTATCCGCTTTGATATGAGTGAATATATGGAGAAATTCGCAGCTAGCCGTCTCAATGGAGCTCCTCCGGGCTATGTAGGCTACGAAGAAGGTGGGGAGTTGACCGAGAAGGTTCGCAACAAACCTTACTCTGTGCTCCTCTTTGACGAGGTAGAAAAGGCCCATCCAGACATCTTTAATGTTCTCTTGCAAGTCTTGGACGACGGTGTCTTGACAGATAGCAAGGGACGCAAGGTTGATTTTTCAAATACCATTATCATCATGACGTCAAACCTTGGTGCGACAGCCCTTCGTGACGACAAGACAGTTGGCTTTGGCGCGAAAGACATTCGTTTTGACCAGGAAAATATGGAAAAACGAATCTTTGAAGAGTTGAAAAAAACTTATCGACCAGAGTTTATCAACCGTATTGATGAAAAGGTGGTCTTCCATAGCTTGGATAGCGAACACATGCAGGAAATTGTCAAGATCATGGTTAAACCATTAATTGCTAGCCTAGTAGAGAAGGGCATCGACTTGAAACTGCAAGCTTCAGCGTTGAAGTTGCTGGCAAGCCAAGGTTATGATCCGGAAATGGGAGCTCGTCCACTTCGCAGAACACTGCAAACAGAAGTGGAAGACAAGTTAGCTGAGCTCCTTCTTAAGGGAGAGCTGGTGGCAGGCAAGACCCTCAAGATTGGTGTCAAAGCTGGTCAATTAAAATTTGATATTGCTTAAAAATGGAGAATCAGGAGAAGTCCTGATTCTTTTTTTGGAACCTTTTTATATAAAATGATAAAAAACTATTGACAAAACAAAAATATAGTATATAATAAAAACATAGAAAACAAAAATATCAAAAATCATAAAAAGGTAAAACGTTTATGAAAAAGAAAACAGCAGTGGTATTTGGAACCTTTGCCCCTCTCCATCAGGGGCATATCGATCTAATCCAGCGAGCGAAGCGTCAGTGTGAGCAGGTCTGGGTAGTCGTTTCAGGCTACGAGGGAGACCGAGGTGAGCAGGTAGGTTTAAGTCTTCAAAAACGATTTCGCTATATCCGAGAGGCTTTTCGTGATGACGAGTTGACCTCTGTCTGTAAGCTGGATGAGACCAACCTTCCCCGTTACCCTATGGGCTGGCAGGAGTGGTTGAACCAGATGTTAGCAGAGATTTCCTATGATGAAACCAAGCAAGAATTGCTCTTCTTTGTGGGTGAAGAAGAATACCAGCAAGAGCTATCTAAACGTGGATTTGGCACTGTCTTGCAAGAAAGAAAGTTTGGTATCTCAGCGACTATGATTCGAGAAAATCCAAGCAAATATTGGAAATACATCGCTCAACCCTTCCGACGTCAGTTTACAAAGAAAGTCTTGATTATGGGAAGTGCTAGTAATGGGAAGACCACTCTAGCAAAGGATTTGGCAAGGTATTACGATGCGCCTGTTAGTCTGGAATACGCGCGTGAGTACCAGATCAAAAACAATGTCCGCGACGATGAATTGACTCCAAAGGATTACTACTATCTCCTTTTAGGGCAGTATGACCAGACCTCAAAGTTAATCGACAGCAATGCCAATCGAGGTCTAGTGATAGCCGATACCAATTCATTAGTAACCAAGGGTTACTATGACTATTACATGGAGACAGAGGACCAAGGGGACTTATCAGGAGAAACCTTTGACAATCTCTTTGCCTCTATCTTGGCCAAGGAAAAATGGGACTTGATTCTCTTTGTGCAGCCTGTTGGCTCCTATGTCAATGACGGATTTAGAGATATGACCATGGCAGAAGACCACATTCGCTACAGTTTTTCCCAGCATTTGGACCAGATGAGGGAGCGATACTTAACCACCATTCCACTAGTTTATCTAACGGAGGATTATCTAGGCAATTATGAAGCAGCAAAAGTGGCTATCGATGCCATTTACCAAGCAGATTAGGAGAAAATTATGAAAAAGCTAACTGAAAAAATCACACAATTTATCGAAAACTTTGAAAATGTCCATGCCGAAGCTCGCAAGATCGGTTTTGTAGGAATCATGCGCCTGATCTGGAAAGATCTCTTTGTCGGTCGTAGCCTTTTCCAGTGGTTATATCTTATCGCCTTGTCAAGTGTTCCCCTGATCTTGGAATTCACGCAAAATACAGAAAGTCATGACTGGCTGAGCTTGTTTGCATCTTGGACTGGGATTGTCTGTGTTATCTTGGTAGCAGAAGGTCGTGCAAGCAATTATCTCTTTGGGGCTATTAACTCGGCTATCTATTTGATTTTGGCCATGAATGCGACTTTTTATGGCGAAGTCTTGACGACGGTTTACTTCTTTGTCATGCAGCCGATTGGTCTCTATGCTTGGTTGTCCAATCGTATCAATGATCAAGGAAAACCAGAAGAATCCCACTTTGAAGCTAAGAAATTATCTGTTCTTGACTGGCTCAAGTACTTGGCCTTGACTGCCATTATCTGGATTGGTATGGGCTTGGCTTACCAAAGTATCAATAGCGCTCGCCCTTTCCGTGATAGTGTTACCGATGCGACCAATGGTGTTGGTCAGCTCTTGATGACACGTCTCTACCGCGAGCAATGGATTTTCTGGATTGCCACCAATCTCTTTAGTATTTATCTCTGGTGGGGTGAAAATATCCACATCCAAGGGATGTACTGGGTTTACACACTTAACAGTCTAGTGGGGTGGTACCAATGGACTAAGGCAGTTCGAAAGGAGGCATAAGATGGCAGATACGATGATTCCAGCCGGGATGACGGAAAAAGAATATTTTGAAATTCATGCCAGTCAGGAGGAGTTTTTAGACTGGTACTACAAGCAGGAACTCCCTCAATATGAAAAACCTAGTGTGACGGTGGATATGGTTGCCTACTGCTTTGTCGAAGGAAAGATCAAGCTCTTGCTGATCCGTCGCAAGGCTCACCCTTATCAAAACTGTTTGGCCTTGGTTGGAGGCTTTATGGATAAGGGAGAGGACGCTGCACATGCCTGTCAGCGCGAGGTGAGAGAGGAAGTCAATCTCGATCTTCCTTTGGAAAAAATCGAGCAATTAATGACCGTATCGACCCCTGGGCGTGATCCGCGGGGATGGACGGTGACCATTGCCCATTTAGTGTACCTACCTAGTCGCGCCTTAGACCTTGTTCAGGCAGGAGACGATGCCAAGGATGTCGTTTTTGTAGATGTCGATTTTCAGACAGGCAAATGCTACCTTGAGGGAGTCGAGCTGGAGGAGCAAGCCTTCGCCTTTGACCATTATGCCATTATCCAAGAATCCATCAAACGAATCCAAGGCCGTCTCGACTGGAATCCAACCTTCCTCTATCTGCTAGAGGAAGAGTTCACTGTCTACGAGGGAACTGAACTGGTCAATCTCATCAACCCAGGACGCCCAATCGTCAGCAATAACTTTCTCGTAAAATACGGCGAATATGTAGAAGAAGTTGGACTCAAACGAGTACCCAAAAAGAAACCAAGAAAAACCTATCGATTGAAATAAAAGTGAGGTCGGGAACTTTGCCCCGACCTCTTTATTTGCTATTATTAGATGTTTTTATCCTATTTCAATAGTATTGAAGCCCTTTATCTAAAAAGATACAAGCGATTACACAAGAGCGATGCAAAAAATATGATTCTAATCTAAGAAATTTTCTATTTTTTCGTTTCGATTACGAATTGAAATAGTGGAGGGAACAATTTTTAAAATAGGTTCTCTAAATAGTTGACAGATTCAAAGTCTAATGTTACAATTATATTACAAAAAGATTTCTTAATGTTTCAAAAATGTTACAAAGGAGTAGAAAAATGAAAAAGAAAACCTATATCAAATTGATGGCAGCGACTGTATTGGCTTCTACCTTGCTACTGGGAGCTTGTGGAAATAAAAACGAAACCACTCAAACCAGTAGCTCTGCCAAGACAAGCCAGTCATCAAGTTCCAAAGCAGTTTCTTCTAGCAAAGAAAGCAAGACCCAAAAATCTTCAAGCTCAGCTTCATCTGAAAAGGCTCAGGCATCTTCTGGTCAGTCTTCTACAACGGCAGATCAGTCACAAGCGAAACCAGCACCTGAATCAAGACAAGAACAAGCAGCTCCTAGTCAACAAGCCCCATCTCAGGCACCATCAACTCAGCAAGATTCTCAAGCCCAGTCTAACCAGTCAGGCTATGATCCAACAACTGACCGCAAACTTCAAGACAAGCAAGCAGAACACAACAAACGCTACAAGGGTGTTTTAACCATGGTGGATGGTGATTTCTCAGCTGCAGCGGGCAACTGGAAGGGTGCCAATGGCGAAACCATTATAGTTTCATCAGGTGGTCAATTCACAGTAGAATCTGCTGATGGAAAGAAAGAAAACTACTCTATCAGAGGCTATTCTTATACTCTTGATGATGGCAAGTATAATGCTAAAATCGGTGGAGGAAAAATCATCCAAATTACAACAGGTGCGGATGGTAAAGTTTCAAGCGTTGCCTTGATTCAATAATAGTATCTAGGTTTTCCTAGGATTTAAAAAACCGTAAACTCCAAGCGAGTTACGGTTTTTTGTGTATTATGCTTTGTCTAATTGCAAGAGAGCTTCAATCTCTGCTAGGGTGCTAGCTTGGGAAATGGCCCCACGAAGTTTGGCTGCACCAGATGTTCCCCGAAGGTAGTGAGGAGCGAGGCCACGGAATTCACGAACGGCTATGTTTTCCCCTTTGAGGTTAATCAAGCGTTTCAAATGTTCGTAGGCGATTCTCATCTTGTCCTCGAAAGTCAAGTCAGGGAGAATTTCTCCTGTTTCAAAGTAGTGATTGATCTGGTTGAAGAGGTAGGGATTTCCCATGGCTGCGCGGCCAATCATAACTGCGTCAGCACCAACTTCTTCGATACGCTGTTTGGCGTCTTGAACCGTACGGATGTCACCATTGGCGATAAATGGAATCTTAGTCAGTGCTTGGGCTACATCGTGCAAGGTCTCGAGGTCTGCGTGGCCTGTGTACATTTGTTCGCGAGTACGGCCATGCATAGCGAGGGCAGAGACACCAGCAGCCTCAGCAGCTAGGGCATTCTCTACAGCTAGGGATGGATCAGACCATCCAGTACGCATTTTGACGGTGAGGGGGATGTCAAGGACAGATTGGACCTTGTTGATAATAGAGTAGATCTTGTCTGGGTCCTTGAGCCACATAGCGCCAGCTTCGTTTTTCACGATTTTGTTAACTGGGCAGCCCATGTTGATATCAACGATATCAGTCTTGGTGTTTTCTTGGATGAATTCTGCTGCGCGTGCGAGGCTGTCTTCATCACTACCAAAAAGTTGGATAGAGACTGGGTTTTCGCCTTCATCGATATGAAGCATATGCAGGGTTTTTTCGTTGTTGTATTGGATTCCCTTGTCAGAGACCATTTCCATGACAACAAGTCCAGCCCCGAGCTCTTTTGCGATGGTACGAAAGGCTGAGTTGGTGACACCAGCCATGGGTGCTAAAACGGTACGATTGGGAATCTCAACATTACCAATCATAAAAGGTGTATTAAGATTTGTCACGGATGAGTTCCTCCAGGTCGTTTTCGTCAAAGTTGTATGTTGTTTGGCAGAATTGGCAGATAATTTCAGCTCCCTGATCTTCATCCTTCATTTCTTGCAGGTCAGAGCTTGGCAGGCTTGCTAGAGCGTTCATAAAACGTTCCTTACTGCAGTCGCATTGGAATCGAATATCTTCTTCAGATAAGCGTTTGTAGGATTCGTCACCATAGATGGCTTTGAGAAGGGCTTCGATGTGATCCTCACTTTCAAGAAGTGTAGAAATGGCAGGCATCTCTTGGATACGTTTTTCAAAGCGAGTAATTTCTTCTTCCTTGGCTCCTGGCAATACTTGGAGAAGAAAACCACCGGCAACTTCGACCTTGTCGTCTTTATCCAAAAGAACATTGAGGCCGACTGCTGAAGGGGTTTGTTGGCTTTCAGTAAGGTAATAGGCCAAGTCTTCACCGATTTCCCCAGAAATGAGAGGAGTCATGGAGTTGTAAGGATTTCCAGTACCGTAGTCTGTGATAACGAGAAATTGACCGTTTCCAACAAAAGGTCCGACTAGGACTTCACCCGTTGCAGTCTTTTTGATGTCAACACCTGGATTTTGAACGTAGCCCTTGACGTTGCCCTTGGTATCTGCGACCGTGATGATGGCACCGAGAGAGCTCGTTCCAAGAACTTTAACCGTTAGTTTGGTATTTCCTTTTTCATTGGCTGCGAGGATCTGGCTAGCGATAAGGGTACGCCCAAGTGCTACAGTTGAACTGGCTTGGGTTTGATGTTTTTCTTGAGCAGTGCGGACGGTTTCCGTGCTATCAAGGACAAAAGCACGAAAGGCTCCGCTTTCTGATATTGTTTTAATAATTTTATCCATAGCTACTATTTTAGCATAAAAATGCCCAAAGGGGGAGTCGTGTGTTTGCTGTTTCTGTGGAATAATGACGAGGAAATCAGCTTTAAAATAAAATGAGAAACAGATTATTTTCGCATTTGAAAGATTTATGCTATCCTTGAAGGAGAAAATGAAAGGGGTAACAAATGTATTTAGGTGATTTGATGGAAAAAGCCGAATCTGGTCAATTTTTAGTCCTTTCCTTTCTGTTACAAGATTCGCAGACAACCGTCAAGGAAGCCATGGAAGAAACAGGCTTTTCAAAGGCGACCTTAACCAAGTACATTTCTCTGATTAACGAAAATACCTTGGAAAGAGGTTTAGAGCTGACCATCCACTTGGAAGATGAAAATCTGCGTTTGTCGATTGGTGCAGATACCAAGGGAAGAGAGATTCGGAGCTTGTTTCTAAACAATGCCATTAAGTACCAAATTTTGGTTTACCTTCTCTATCACCAACAGTTTCTAGCTCATCAGTTGGCTCAAGAATTGATGATTAGCGAGGCCACGCTTGGTCGCCACTTAGCTAGTCTAAATCAGATTTTGTCAGAGTTTGACTTATCCATCCAAAATGGCCGTTGGCGAGGTCCGGAGCATCAGATTCGCTATTTCTATTTCTGTCTTTTCCGCAAGATTTGGTCCAGTCAGGAGTGGGAAGGTCACATGCAGAAAGCTGAGAGAAAACAAGAGATTGCTACCCTAGAAGAAATCTGCGGTGCTAGCTTGTCTTCAGGTCAGAAATTGGACTTGGTTCTCTGGGCTCACATCAGTCAACAGCGCCTTCGGGTTAACGCCTGTCAATTTCAGGTTATAGAAGAAAAAATGCGAGGGTATTTTGACAATATTTTCTACCTTCGTTTGCTTCGAAAGGCTCCGTCCTTTTTTGCTGGGCAACATATCCCTCTAGGAACTGAGGACGGTGAGATGATGGTATTCTTTTCATTTCTCCTTTCCCATCGTATTTTGCCCCTTCATACTATGGAGTATATCCTTGGTTTTGGAGGGCAATTAGCCGATTTGCTGACGCAATTGATTCAAGAAATGAAGAAGGAGGAGCTGCTGGGGGACTACACAGAGGACCATGTCACCTATGAACTCAGCCAGCTCTGTGGTCAAGTTTATCTATACAAGGGCTATATCTTGCAAGATCAGTACAGATACCAGAAAGAGAATCGCCATCCCTATTTGCTGATGGAACATGATTTTAGAGGGACTGCAGAGAGAATTTTTCATATCTTGCCAGCCTTTCATCAGGGGACCGACCTGGATAAGAAAATTATCTGGGAATGGCTCCAGTTGATAGAGTATATGGCAGAAAATGGTGGCCAACATATGAGGATTGGTCTGGATTTGACATCTGGTTTCCTTGTCTTTTCTAGGATGGCTGCCATTTTGAAACGGTATTTGGAATACAATCGTTTCATTACTATTGAAGCCTATGACCCCAGTCGACATTATGATTTGTTAATTACTAACAACCCGATTCATAAGAAAGAACAGACTCCGGTTTATTATTTAAAAAATGATTTGGATATGGAAGATTTAGCTACGATCCGTCAGATGCTATTTGCCTAAAAGACCTGAGTTTTCAGGTCTTTTTTGTGAAATTCGCACAATCTCCTCACATTTTTTTAAAATTTAAAAAAAATTGATGAACAAGAAAGCGCTTTATTTTGTATACTAGTTACTGTAAAGAGGGAACCCCCTCAAGATTTTATCAGGAGGACAGCACATGTCACAAGAAAAATACATCATGGCTATTGACCAAGGAACGACCAGTTCTCGTGCCATCATTTTTAACAAAAAAGGAGAAAAGGTCAGCTCTAGTCAAAAAGAGTTTACTCAGATTTTCCCTCAAGCAGGTTGGGTTGAGCACAATGCTAATGAAATTTGGAACTCTGTTCAGTCAGTTATCGCGGGTGCTTTCATCGAAAGTGGTGTGAAACCAAGTCAAATCGAGGCCATCGGGATTACCAACCAGCGTGAAACAACTGTCGTCTGGGATAAGAAAACAGGTCTCCCTATCTACAATGCTATCGTTTGGCAATCACGCCAGACAGCTCCTCTGGCTGAACAACTAAAAAGCCAAGGTTATGTGGAAAAATTCCATGAAAAGACTGGTTTGATCATCGATGCTTATTTCTCAGCTACCAAGGTTCGTTGGATATTGGACCATGTAGAAGGCGCTCAAGAGCGAGCAGAAAAAGGAGAATTGCTCTTTGGTACTATCGATACTTGGTTAGTTTGGAAATTGACTGACGGTGCGGCTCACGTGACGGACTACTCCAATGCAGCTCGTACCATGCTCTATAACATTAAAGAACTCAAATGGGATGATGAGATTTTAGAAATCCTCAACATTCCGAAGGCTATGCTTCCAGAAGTTCGTTCTAACTCTGAAATCTACGGCAAGACTGCTCCATTCCATTTCTACGGTGGAGAAGTGCCAATTTCAGGTATGGCTGGGGACCAACAGGCAGCCCTCTTCGGTCAGTTGGCCTTTGAACCTGGTATGGTCAAGAATACTTATGGAACAGGTTCTTTCATCATTATGAACACTGGTGAAGAGATGCAGTTGTCTGAAAACAACCTCTTGACAACGATTGGTTACGGAATAAACGGCAAGGTTTACTATGCTTTGGAAGGTTCTATCTTCATCGCAGGAAGTGCCATTCAATGGCTTCGTGACGGTCTTCGCATGGTGGAAAACTCACCAGAGTCTGAAAAATATGCTCTCAATTCTCACAATAATGACGAAGTTTATGTCGTACCTGCCTTTACAGGTCTAGGGGCACCATACTGGAACCAAAACGCTCGAGGCTCTGTCTTTGGCTTGACTCGTGGAACAACTAAAGAAGACTTTATCAAGGCGACTTTGCAATCTATCGCTTATCAAGTGCGTGACATCATCGACACTATGCAAGTGGATGCGCAGACAGCTATCCAAGTCTTGAAGGTAGATGGTGGTGCTGCTATGAATAACTTCCTCATGCAGTTCCAGGCTGACATTTTGGGAATCGATATTGCCCGTGCTAAAAACTTGGAAACAACTGCCTTAGGTGCGGCCTTCCTAGCAGGTTTGTCAGTAGGCTACTGGAAGGACTTGGATGAGTTGAAACTCTTGAACGAGACAGGAGAACTCTTTGAGCCATCGATGAACGAATCGCGCAAGGAACAACTTTATAAGGGCTGGAAGAAGGCTGTGAAAGCAACGCAAGTCTTTGCGGAAATCGATGACTAATATTGGAAGAACAAAGCGACTCAGTTAGAAAGTGTGTAAATATGGAATTTTCAAAGAAAACACGTGAATTATCAATTAAAAAAATGCAGGAACGTACCTTGGATCTCTTGATTATCGGTGGGGGGATCACAGGGGCTGGTGTAGCCTTGCAGGCGGCAGCTAGTGGTCTTGAAACTGGTTTGATTGAAATGCAGGACTTCGCAGAAGGAACATCAAGCCGTTCAACAAAGTTGGTTCATGGAGGTCTTCGTTACCTCAAACAATTCGACGTAGAAGTGGTGTCAGATACAGTTTCTGAACGTGCGGTGGTTCAACAAATCGCTCCACACATTCCAAAACCAGACCCAATGCTTTTACCAGTTTATGAAGAAGATGGAGCGACCTTTAGCCTCTTCCGTCTTAAAGTAGCCATGGACTTGTACGACCTTTTGGCAGGGGTTAATAACACGCCAGCTGCTAACAAGGTTTTGAGCAAGGAAGAAGTTTTGGAACGCCAGCCAAACTTGAAGAAAGAAGGTTTGGTAGGAGGTGGAGTTTACCTTGACTTCCGTAACAACGATGCCCGTCTCGTGATTGAAAATATCAAACGTGCCAACCAAGACGGTGCCCTCATTGCCAACCATGTTAAGGCAGAAGGCTTCCTCTTTGACGAAAGTGGCAAGATTACAGGTGTTGTAGCTCGTGATTTGTTGACAGACCAAGTCTTTGAAATTAAGGCTCGTTTGGTTATCAACACGACAGGTCCTTGGAGCGATAAGGTACGTAATTTGTCCAATAAGGGAACCCAATTCTCACAAATGCGTCCAACTAAGGGGGTTCACTTGGTAGTGGATTCAAGCAAGATTAAGGTTTCTCAACCAGTTTACTTTGATACAGGTTTGGGTGATGGGCGCATGGTCTTTGTTCTCCCACGTGAAAACAAGACTTACTTTGGTACAACGGATACAGACTACACAGGTGATTTGGAACATCCAAAAGTGACGCAGGAAGATGTAGATTACCTACTTGGCATTGTCAACAACCGCTTCCCAGAAGCAAACATTACCATTGATGATATCGAAAGCAGCTGGGCTGGTCTTCGTCCATTGATTGCAGGCAACAGTGCCTCTGACTATAATGGCGGAAATAACGGAACCATTAGCGACGAAAGCTTTAACAACTTGATTGCGACTGTCGAAGCTTATCTATCGAAAGAAAAAACGCGTGAAGATGTTGAATCTGCTGTTAGTAAGCTTGAAAGCAGCACTTCTGAGAAACATTTGGAGCCATCTGCAGTTTCTCGTGGTTCGAGTTTGGATCGTGATGATAATGGCTTGTTGACCCTTGCTGGTGGTAAAATCACAGACTACCGTAAGATGGCAGAAGGGGCTATGGAGCGTGTGGTTGACATCCTCAAAGCCGAATTTGACCGTAGCTTTAAACTGATCAACTCGAAGACTTATCCTGTTTCAGGTGGAGAATTGAACCCAGCAAATGTGGATTCAGAAATCGAAGCCTTTGCTCAACTTGGAGTTTCACGTGGTTTGGATAGCAAGGAAGCACAGTATCTCGCAAATCTTTACGGTTCAAATGTACCGAAGGTCTTTGCCCTTGCTCACAGCTTGGAGCAAGCGCCAGGACTCAGCTTGGCAGATACCTTGTCCCTTCACTATGCAATGCGCAATGAGTTGGCTCTGAGCCCAGTTGACTTCCTCCTTCGTCGTACCAACCACATGCTCTTTATGCGTGATAGTTTAGATAGCATTGTTGAGCCAGTTCTGGATGAAATGGGACGATTCTATGATTGGACCGAAGAAGAAAAAGCAGCCTACCGTGCGGATGTCGAAGCAGCTCTTGCTCAAAACGATTTGGCAGAACTAAAAAATTAAGAAAAAGGAAAAGAGGTGGAGGGCAGCATTCCTTGCCGCCCGCCCCTTCTTTTAAATGGAGACAAAGATATGATGAAAGAATTATTTGGAGAATTTTTGGGGACCTTAATCCTCATCCTCCTAGGAAATGGTGTTGTTGCAGGTGTGGTTCTTCCCAAAACCAAGAGCAACAATTCAGGATGGATTGTGATTACTATGGGATGGGGAATTGCTGTAGCCGTTGCAGCCTTTGTATCTGGCACGCTCAGTCCAGCCCACCTAAATCCAGCTGTGACGTTTGCGATGGCCTTAAAAGGATCGCTATCTTGGGGTTCTGTTTTCCCTTATATCCTAGCCCAATTCGCGGGAGCAATGGTGGCTCAGATTTTGGTTTGGTTGCAATTCAAACCACACTATGATGCAGAAGAAAATGCAGGAAATATCTTAGCGACCTTTAGTACTGGACCAGCAATCAAGAACACAGTATCGAACTTGATCAGCGAAATCCTTGGAACCTTTGTTTTGATCCTGACAATCTTTGCCTTGGGACTCTATGACCTTCAGGCAGGATTAGGGACCTTTGCAGTAGGAACGTTGATTGTTGGTATCGGTCTTTCACTAGGTGGGACAACGGGTTATGCCTTGAACCCAGCTCGTGACCTTGGACCTCGTATCATGCACGGCATCTTGCCAATTCCAAACAAGGGAGACGGAGACTGGTCTTATGCTTGGATTCCTGTTGTAGGGCCTATCCTCGGAGCATCCCTAGCAGTTCTCGTATTTTCACTTTTCTAAGATAAAAGAGTTATTGGCAACAGAGTTTGAGATGGAAATCTCAGGCTCTTTTTTGATGGCCAAAACATTAATATTTTAACTTATCTTAAAATAAGCTAAAACAAACTTTTGAATTATGGTAAACAGTTGAAAAAAAGGTTGATAAAATGGTAAAATGTTAGGAAGATAAGACAGTAAATGCATAGTTGCATAGCTTTTTTGAAAAATCATAGAAAATTGAACACACTAACTATGGGAAAACACAGAAAATTGTATATGTTTTTGGGACAGACCGTCCTATATTTTGTAATCTTACTTGGTTTGCTTTATTTTTTTAGTTACCTTGGTCAGAGTCAAGGAACCTTTATTTATAATGAGTTCTAGTTTGAAGGAGAAGAAAAACCGTGTCTAATAAACCGATAAAAGATATGATTGAAACGATTGAGCACTTTGCTCAAACACAACCAACATATCCTGTCTACAATGTTTTAGGCCAAGAGCACACTTATGGTGATCTGAAGGCTGATTCAGATAGTTTAGCAGCAGCTATTGATCGACTTGGCTTGCCTGAGAAATCTCCAGTCGTCGTTTTTGGTGGTCAGGAGTATGAGATGTTGGCTACCTTTGTAGCGCTGACTAAGTCGGGGCATGCCTATATTCCAATTGACAGCCATTCGGCCTTGGAACGAGTTTCTGCTATCGTAGAAGTTGCAGAGCCAAGCTTGATTATTGCCATCTCAGATTTTCCATTAGAGCAAACTAGCACACCGATGCTGAATTTGGAGCAAGTCCATGAAGCTTTTGCTCAAGCTTCCAGCTACGAGATGACCCATCCAGTCAAGGGGGATGACAACTACTACATCATCTTTACTTCTGGTACGACTGGTAAGCCTAAGGGAGTGCAGATTTCCCATGATAATCTCCTCAGCTTTACCAACTGGATGATTACAGATAAGGAATTTGCGACGCCAAGTCGTCCACAAATGCTGGCTCAGCCCCCTTATTCTTTTGACCTATCTGTCATGTACTGGGCGCCAACCTTGGCACTTGGTGGCACGCTTTTCGCTCTTCCTTCAGCCATTACTCAGGACTTCAAAAAACTCTTTGCGACGATTTTTTCCTTGCCCATTGCTATCTGGACCTCAACACCGTCCTTTGCAGATATGGCCATGTTGTCAGAAGACTTTAATAGCGAGAAAATGCCAGGAATCACGCATTTCTACTTTGATGGTGAAGAATTGACGGTCAAAACAGCTCAAAAACTGCGTGAGCGATTCCCAAATGCCCGTATTATCAATGCTTACGGTCCAACAGAAGCAACAGTGGCTCTGTCAGCAGTTGCTGTGACAGACGAGATGTTGGCGACTCTCAAACGCCTACCAATCGGTTATACTAAGGCGGATTCTCCGACCTTTATCATTGATGAAGAAGGCAATAAACTGCCAAATGGTGAACAGGGAGAAATCATTGTTTCTGGGCCAGCTGTGTCAAAAGGCTATATGAACAATCCTGAAAAAACAGCGGAAGCCTTCTTTGAATTTGAAGGTCTGCCGGCCTACCACACAGGGGATGTAGGAACTATGACAGATGAGGGCTTGCTTCTCTACGGTGGACGTATGGATTTCCAGATTAAGTTTAATGGTTACCGCATTGAGCTTGAAGATGTTTCTCAAAATCTCAACAAATCTCGCTATATCGAGTCGGCTGTTGCGGTCCCACGTTATAACAAGGACCACAAGGTACAAAATCTACTGGCCTATGTCATCCTAAAAGACGGTGTTCGTGAGCAGTTTGAGCGTGATATCGATATTACCAAGGCTATCAAGGAAGACCTAGCAGATATCATGATGTCTTATATGATGCCATCGAAATTCCTCTATCGAGATAGTTTACCACTAACGCCTAATGGTAAAATTGATATTAAGGGCTTGATTAATGAGGTAAACAATAGATGATGGAGCTTTACAAACAGCTACCTCATTTGGAACCTTATGGCAATCTTTATTATTTTTTGTATGTGATTGTTGCGACCCTACCGATATTTATCGGGCTCTTTTTCAAGAAACGTTTTGCTTGGTATGAGGTGCTGGTTAGTCTCTTCTTTATCGTCACCATGTTGGTCGGTGGAAAGACGAATCAAATAAGCGCTCTTATCCTTTATGTTATCTGGCAAGTACTACTTGTATTTTTCTACAAAAGGTACAGGAAAAAGCAGGATAGTAAATGGATATTTTATCTAGTTAGCTTTTTATCCCTATTGCCTATCGTCTTTGTGAAAGTATCTCCTGCTATTCATGGACCTCAATCTTTGTTTGGCTTTTTAGGGATTTCTTACTTGACCTTTCGTGCAGTTGGGGTTATCGTTGAGTTGAGAGACGGTGTCATCAAGGATTTAAAGATTTGGCAATTCTTACGTTTTCTTCTCTTTATGCCGACTTTCTCAAGTGGTCCCATTGATCGTTTTAAACGCTTCAATGAAAATTACGAGACCATTCCTGAGCGGGATGAGTTGATGGACATGCTAGAAGAGGCTGTCAAATATATCATGCTTGGCTTCCTCTACAAGTTTATTTTGGCTCACATTTTAGGAGAGACATTATTGCCTCCGCTGAAAAATTTGGCCTTGCAGACAGGTGGTTTCTTTAACCTCTACGCTTTAGCGGTCATGTACACCTTTGGTCTGGAGCTCTTCTTTGACTTTGCGGGCTACTCTATGTTTGCCTTAGCCATTTCAAACTTGATGGGGATCCGTAGCCCGATCAACTTTAATAAGCCCTTTTTATCAAGGGATTTAAAGGAGTTTTGGAATCGTTGGCATATGAGTCTGTCTTTCTGGTTCCGTGACTTTGTCTTTATGCGGATGGTCATGGTGTTGACCAGAAAGAAGGTCTTTAAAAATCGCAATGTGACCTCAAGTGTAGCCTATATTCTCAATATGTTGATTATGGGATTTTGGCATGGTGTGACCTGGTACTATATCGCCTATGGACTTTTCCATGGGATTGGGCTGGTCATCAATGACGCTTGGGTTCGTAAGAAAAAAGCACTCAATAAAGAACGGAAAAAAGCTGGGAAGGGTTCCTTACCTGAGAATCGCTGGATTCAGTTGTTTGGCATGGTTGTCACCTTCCATGTTGTCATGTTTTCATTCTTAATCTTTTCTGGATTTTTGAATGATTTATGGTTTAAAAAATAAAAGGATATAAAAAATGGATATCAAATCAGAAGTTATTGAAATTATTGATGAGTTGTTTATGGAAGATGTTTCTGACATGATGGATGAAGATCTTTTTGATGCCGGTGTCTTGGATAGTATGGGAACGGTTGAATTGATTGTTGAGATTGAAAACCGTTTTGACATTCGTGTTCCAGTGACGGAGTTCGGTCGTGATGACTGGAATACAGCTAATAAAATTGTAGAAGGTATTGCGGAGTTAAAGAATGCTTAAACGCTTGTGGCTGATCTTCGGGCCTATCTTCATCGCTGGATTTTTGGTTCTTCTACTCATCTTTTTTTATCCAAGTACAACAAGCCATAATCTGACGGAGGAGAAGTACTCTGCAGCTTCCATCAGTAGAGAAAGTTTTAAAGAGAGAAGTCAAAAAGTGAGGGCGCTAACGGATCCCAATATGCGTTTTGTCCCTTTTCTAGGGTCAAGTGAATGGATTCGATTTGATAGTGTCCATCCAGCTGTTTTAGCAGAAAAATACAATCGTCCCTATCGCCCGTACTTTATGGGTCAGGCAGGAGCGGCCTCGCTTAATCAATATTTCGGTTTGCAGCAGATTCTGCCAGAAATCGAGGAAAAGCAGGCGGTGTTTGTCATCTCTCCTCAGTGGTTTACAGAGACGGATTATGAACCCGCAGCGTTTCAGAGATTCTTTAATAGCGACCAGTTGACAGCTTTTTTGGAAAATCAATCTGGGGACATCTCGGCTAAGCATGCTGCGACGCGTTTGTTGAAGCAGAACCCGAGTGTGGCATTGAAAGGGATCCTTCAAAAGCTTTCAAAAGGAGAGGACTTGTCAGATGCTGATCGACTTATCATCAACGTCTTTGCACGATTCAATGAAAAGCAGTCCTCTCTTTTTGGTCAATTTTCCATTCGGGGGAAACTCAAGTACAAAGAACATGTAGAAAACTATTTAAAAGATCTTCCTGATCAGTTTTCTTATGACGCTTTAGAAGAAATTGCCCGTAAGGATGCAGAGGCAAATACGACCAATAACGATATGGGGATGGAGAATCATTTCTACACGTATGAGGTCAAAAAAGACTTAAAAAAATGGGAAGGGTATCAAAAAAATTATAACTTCCTAAAGTCATCGGAGTATAATGATTTGCAGTTGGTTCTCAATCAGTTTGCCAAATCAAAAGTCAATGTGCTCTTTGTTATCCAGCCCGTCAACAAGAAATGGATGGAATACACAGAACTCAGTGAAGAAATGTATCAACATGCAGTGGAGAAAATTCGTTACCAGCTAGAAAGTCAAGGCTTTACCAACATTGCTGACTTTTCAAAAAACGGAGGAGAACCTTACTTTATCAAGGATACTATCCACTTAGGTTGGTTGGGCTGGTTGGCTTTTGATAAGGTTGTGAATCCCTTCTTGACGGATCCAAAACCAGCTCCAGACTATAAGATGAATGACCGCTTCTTTAGCAAGGACTGGGCGACCTATGATGGAAATATCAAAGATTTTCAATAAATTGATTAAAAAAACTTGAACTGTTTGGTTCAGGTTTTTTGGTTAAATGACGAATATTTTAGATGAAAAAAAGTCAAAAGTTTCATTTTTTTCAGAAATATCGTATAATATAAAGGAAAAAAGAAAAGAAAAGGATTTCAAAATGAATAAACGTTCTTTGTTACCTGTCTTGTCGACAGCTCTATTAGCCCCAGCTTTTTTAGCTGGACAAGTCTATGCTGAGGAAGCAACAACTCCTGCAGAAAATTCAACTGTTGTAGCGACTCCCGCTACGTCGGCGACTCCAGCTCCTGTTGAGAGCCCTGCGGTACCGGAAACTTCGGCAATTTCAGAAGCAGTTGCACCTGCAGAAGCTCCGTCAGCTCCTGCTGAATCTACTAAAAGCGAAGAAAAGGACACTGTTATCTTACACACCAATGATGTCCATGGTCGTATTGTAGAGGAAAAGGGAGTAATTGGAGATGCTAAACTAGCGACTGTTATTGAGCAGGAGCGTGCGAAATCAAATCAAAATACTCTGGTTGTTGATGCGGGAGACGCTTTCCAAGGTTTACCGATTTCCAACTCTACTAAGGGTGAAGCGCGTGCTGAAATTCTCAATCAGATGCAGTATGATGCCATGGCAGTAGGAAATCATGAGTTTGACTTTGGTTTGGACGAAGCTAAGAAATACAAGGAAATCTTGAAATTCCCATTACTTAGCTCAAATACCTATGTCAATGGAGCTCGTCTTTTTGAAGCTTCTACAATCGTTGATAAAGATAAGACTGTGGAAGGTGATGAATTTGTTGTAATCGGTGTGACAACACCTGAAACTGCTACAAAAACCCATCCTAAAAACATTAAAGGGGTAACTTTTACAGATCCAATCTCTGAAGTCAATAAGGTCATCGAAGAAGTTCAAGCAAAGGCTCGTGCAGAAGGCAAGGACTACAAGCACTATGTTGTGCTCGCTCACTTGGGTGTAGATACTACAACTCCAGTCGAATGGCGTGGTTCAACCTTGGCAGAAGCTCTCTCTAAAAATCCTCGTCTCAAAGGCAAACGTGTGACAGTTATTGATGGGCATTCTCACACAGTAGCTTCCACAACTTATGGCGACAATGTTACCTATAACCAAACAGGAAGCTACCTTCATAATGTTGGGAAGGTTATCTACAAATCCCGTCAGCTTTTGGGCAATCCTACGTTGATTGCAGCTGCTGATGCTAAGAAATTGACTGCCAATCCAAAAGTTGAAAAACTAGTCAAAGACATTAAACAAAAATACGATGCTGAAAATGCTGTTGAAGTCGTTTCAAACAGCCCTGTAGAACTCAACGGTGATCGTGAAAATGTCCGGGTTCGTGAAACCAACCTCGGAAACGTCGTGGCAGACTCTCTCTATCAGTATGGTCAAACAGGATTTAGCCATCCGACAGACATCGCTGTGACAAATGGTGGTGGCTTGCGTGAAACCATTGCAAAAGGCAAACCAATCACTAAAGGAAATGTCATTGCTGTTCTTCCATTTGGGAATACCATCTCACAAATCCAAGTGACTGGGCAACAAGTATTGGATATGTTTGAAAAGTCACTCGGATCTATCTTGCAGGTCGATAAGGATGGCAAGAAGGTCTTGGATGAGAACGGACAACCATTGCTAGAACCAAGTGGTGGCTTCTTGCAAGTTTCAGGTGTGAAGGTCTACTATGATACCAACCTACCATCAGGTAAACGTGTCTTGGCCATTCAGGTCAAAAATCGCACGACTGGTCGTTATGATCTCCTAGACCTCGCAAAAACCTACTATCTTGCAACCAATGATTTCCTAGCTGCGGGTGGCGATGGCTACACGATGTTAGGTGGTGCGCGAGAAGAAGGTCCTTCTATGGATGCAGCCTTTGAAGAGTATCTGAAAACAGCAGATTTGACCCAGTATGAAAAGATCAATCCGAACTCACGGACAATTTCTGTGGATTCTAAAAACTTTAGTCTACCAGTAGAAACGCCTCAAACGAATGCAGCTGCTAGCGATGCGACTACGAATGTGCCACTTACTTATGAGGTGGCAGGTCAATTTAGCAAGAAGGCAGTTGTCTCAGAAAAAGCTCTCCCAAATACAGGAAGCGAGCAGTCCATCTTCTTGCTCTTGATGGGAATGGTAGCTGGTTTGGCAGGTATCTTATCGAGTCGAAAACCAAAGCAAAAATAGGTTAAATTTTATATCTAGAAGAGTCTAGGGAAACGTTTTTACGCCTTTTTCCCTTGACTCTTTTTTGGTTTATGATATAATTAACCAGTAAAGAATCGGTGGCTATCTATGTTTATTACGAAAAGATAGCTTGGGAAGGAGTAACACATGAGACAGCTTGCACAGGAAATCGATAACTTTTTAAACGAGGTGATCTTGAGATCTGAGAACCAGCATGAAATTCTAATCGGGCATTGCACGAGTGACGTAGCCTTGACCAATACTCAGGAACACATCCTCATGCTCTTATCAGAAGAATCCCTAACCAATTCAGAGTTGGCCCGTCGCCTCAATGTCAGTCAGGCGGCAGTGACCAAGGCTATCAAGTCTTTAGTCAAAGAGGGCATGTTAGAGACATCTAGAGATCCCAAGGACGCGCGTGTGATCTTTTATCGACTGACAGAGCTGGCTCGACCAGTGGCAGAGGAACACCACCATCATCATGAGCACACGCTCTCAGCCTATGAACAAGTAGCAAATCAGTTTACTCCAAATGAACAAGAAGTCATCCAGCGGTTTTTAACTGCTTTAGTAGGAGAAATCAAATAATGCGGTATATTACAGTAGAGGACTTGTCTTTCTATTATGATAAAGAACCTGTCCTCGAGCACATCAACTACAGTGTTGATAGTGGGGAGTTTGTCACCCTGACTGGTGAAAATGGAGCTGCCAAGACAACGCTTATTAAGGCTAGTCTAGGTATCTTGCAGCCAAGATTTGGCAAGGTAACCATCTCAAAGACAAACACTCATGGTAAAAAGCTTAGGATAGCTTATCTTCCCCAGCAGATTGCTAGTTTTAATGCTGGTTTTCCAAGTACGGTTTACGAATTTGTCAAGTCGGGTCGTTATCCGCGAAAGGGCTGGTTCCGTCGTTTGAATGCCCACGATGAGGAGCATATCAAGGCCAGTCTAGACTCAGTTGGTATGTGGGAACACCGTGACAAACGAATTGGCTCCCTCTCTGGAGGGCAAAAACAAAGAGCTGTTATTGCACGGATGTTTGCTTCTGACCCAGATATCTTTGTCTTGGATGAGCCGACGACAGGGATGGATGCAGGGAGCAAAAATGAATTTTACGAACTTATGCACCACAGTGCTCACCATCATGGAAAGGCCGTTTTGATGATTACGCATGACCCTGAGGAGGTCAAGGCATACGCAGACCGCAATATTCACCTAGTGCGTAACCAAGACTCACCGTGGCGTTGTTTCAACGTTCACGAGAGTGACCAGGAGGTGGATCATGCTTAGTTTACTATCTTATGACTTCATGCAGCGGGCCTTCTTGGCTGTCATTGCCATGAGTCTCTTTTCTCCAGTCCTTGGGACCTTCCTTATCTTACGTCGTCAAAGTCTCATGAGTGATACACTTAGTCACGTGTCGCTATCTGGTGTAGCTTTTGGTCTGGTTTTGGGAATTTCTCCAACTATTTCTACTATTGTTATTGTCTTGATCGCAGCGGTCTTTTTGGAGTATCTCCGTACGGTTTACAAGAACTTTATGGAAATCGGGACTGCCATCCTCATGTCGACAGGACTTGCAGTGTCTCTTATTGTGATGAGTAAGGGGAAAAGTTCGAGTTCTATGAGTCTGGATCAATATCTCTTTGGTTCGATTGTGACCATCAGCCAGGAGCAGGTCATTTTCCTCTTTGCCATTGCGGCAGTCGTTTTGCTCTTGACTTTCTTGTTCTTACGTCCTATGTACATCCTAACCTTTGATGAGGATACGGCTTTTGTAGATGGACTTCCAGTGCGAACCATGTCTATCCTCTTTAACATGGTGACAGGGGTGGCCATTGCCCTTATGATTCCAGCAGCAGGAGCTCTGTTGGTATCAACCATTATGGTCTTGCCAGCTAGTATTGCCCTTCGTCTGGGGAAAAACTTCAAATCCGTTATGTTGCTAGCTAGCGGTATTGGCTTTTTGGGAATGGTAGCGGGACTTTATATTTCCTACTATGCAGAAACACCTGCTAGCGCTAGTATCACCATTATCTTTGTAGCTGTCTTTTTGTTAGTCAGTCTATTGAAACGTTTTATCAAATAGGAGAATAAAATGAAAAACTTAGCTTACTACTAGCTAGTCTATGTACCCTGTTTTTAGTGGCTTGTTCCAATCAAAAACAGGCAGATGGGAAGCTAAATATCGTGACAACCTTTTACCCTGTCTACGAATTTACCAAGCAAGTCGCGGGAGATACTGCTAATGTAGAACTCTTAATCGGCGCTGGGACAGAACCCCACGACTATGAGCCATCTGCCAAGGCAGTTGCCAAAATCCAAGACGCAGATACCTTCGTCTATGAAAACGAGAATATGGAAACTTGGGTTCCTAAATTGCTAGATACTTTGGATAAGAAAAAGGTGAAAACCATCAAGGCGACAGGTGATATGCTCCTCTTGCCAGGTGGTGAGGAAGAAGAGGAAGGGCATGATCATGGCGGTGAGGGTCACCATCACGACTACGATCCCCATGTTTGGTTATCACCAGTTCGTGCCATTAAACTAGTAGAACATATCCGTGACAGCTTGTCAGCAGATTATCCTGATAAAAAAGAGACTTTTGAGAAGAATGCGGCTACCTATATCAAAAAATTGCAAGCCTTGGATAAGGCTTATACAGATGGCTTGTCTCAAGCCAAACAAAAGAGCTTTGTAACCCAGCACGCAGCCTTCCGATACTTGGCTTTGGACTACGGTCTCAAGCAAGTATCCATCTCAGGTCTCTCACCAGATGCAGAACCATCGGCAGCACGTTTGGCAGAATTGACAGAGTATATCAAGAAAAACAAGATTTCTTATATCTACTTTGAAGAAAATGCCTCACAAGCCCTCGCAAATACCCTCTCAAAAGAAACAGGTGTCAAACTAGATGTGCTCAATCCGCTGGAAAGTCTGACAGAAGAAGCAACCAAGGCTGGTGAGGACTATATCTCCGTGATGGAGAAAAACCTCAAGGCTTTGAAGCAGACAACAGACCAAGAAGGACCAGAAATTGAGCCAGAGAAGGAAGAAAATACCAAGACAGTTCAAAATGGTTACTTTGAGGATGCAGATGTCAAGGACCGTAGCTTGAGTGACTATGCTGGCAACTGGCAGTCTGTCTATCCTTTCCTTGAGGACGGAACTTTTGATCAAGTCTTTGATTACAAGGCTAAGTTGACTGGTAAGATGACCAAGGATGAGTACAAGGCCTACTATAGAAAAGGTTATCAGACAGATGTGACCAAGATCAACATTACTGATAACACTATGGAATTTGTTCAAGGTGGCCAAAGCAAGAAATTCACCTACAAGTATGTCGGCAAGAAAATCTTGACTTATAAGAAAGGCAATCGTGGTGTGCGCTTCCTCTTTGAAGCGACAGATGCTGATGCTGGACAGTTCAAGTATGTTCAGTTTAGTGACCACAATATCGCCCCAGTCAAGGCAGAACATTTCCATATCTTCTTTGGGGGCACCAGCCAAGAAGCCCTCTTTGAAGAGATGGACAACTGGCCAACCTACTATCCAGATAAGCTATCTGGTCAAGAAATCGCCCAAGAAATGTTGGCGCATTGATGCAAGAGAAAAATCCCGCGAATCTGCGGGATTTTTTGGTAGAAACCTTTATCTGGTTAGGTTGCGAGACGGTAAACCGCCTCTGCGTAGATGTCCATAGCGCGATAAAGATCGTCTAGGACAGCTGCTTCATTTGCCTGATGTTCAGTTTGTTGTGCTCCTGGGAAAAGAGCGCCAAAGGCTACACAGTTTGGCATGGTGCGGGCAAAGGTAGCACCACCTGATGAGAGAGGAGTAGTTTTATCTCCGGTTTTTTCTTGGTAGACTTGCATAAGGGTAGTAACAAGTTGGCTATCTCTTGCGACATAGAGGGGTGCTAGATAGTCAAATTCTTGGTAGTCAAGTTGATAGTCTTTGGCGCACTGAGTGAGCTGTGCCACCAGTTTCTCCTTATCTGCTAGTACAGGTATGCGTATATCGATTCGAATCTCGGAGTGATCGGGATTGATAGTCAAGCCCGCGACATTAAAGGAAAGGGAACCAGACGGTTCATCAGTAACCTCTCCAAAGATTCCAAGCCCTTTACCATCTTGCCCTGCTTTGTCGGCTAGAAAATGGAGGGCAGGGTGGGATTGGAGAGGTGCGAGTATACTAGCAAGTCGAATGACTGCATTGACACCTTGACTAGCATCTTTGGCATGTTTAGGTACCCCGAGTACGGTCACGGTTTGGTCTGTGGTTTGGTGATCAAAATTTGCTTCCTTCAACCCTTTACAAACCGCTTCATAAAGAGGACCTTGATAATTTGCCTTGTCTGGTACGACATTAAAGGCACCTCCGACATCAAGCTTGAGATGATCAGAACCGGGGCCATGAAGCTTGACTTGAAGGAGCCCCTTTTCAGCGTATGTCAAAGGAAATGACGAATCCGGTGCAAATCCCATGCTGGCTTGTTCTTCGAGGGCGTTGTAGCGTGCCATACATCTCCAAAGAGTTTCTTCATCCGTACCAAAGATAAAACGCACGCGCTTCTTAAATTGGATGCCTTGGTCCAGCAAGCTTTTCACTGCGTAGAGAGCTGCCAGTGAAGGACCTTTGTCGTCTTGTGCCCCTCGTCCATAGAGTTTGCCTTCTCTGATAGTTGCTTCAAATGGAGGAGATTGCCAATCTGACAAATCTCCTGCAGGCACAACATCCAAGTGGCAGAGGATGGCAAGGAGTTCTCCCTCACCAACCTCTGCATAACCATAATAGCCCTTGGGATCAATATAAGTTTTAAAGCCAAGTTCACGGCAGATTTCCAGCGTCTTTTCTAGAACGTCTTGAATAGCTTGTCCAAAAGGTGTCCCATTTTCCCCTTCGTGGAGGACAGATGGGTAGGAGATGAGAGTCTTTAGACTCTGTATAAAGCTCTGTTTAATGGAGTCAGTGATGTAGACGGTCATTCGTTTTACCTCACACTTTGTTCTAAAGGAATGGAAGGAAGGTACCTAGGATAAGAAGAAGTATGCTCACAATGACAATAACGACAATGAGTTTCGTAACAAATTTCCACCAAGTTCCTAGACTGATACGGCCGAGCGCGAGAGCCCCCATAACGATACCAGAAGTTGGAGCGACAAGGTTTAGTACACCAGATGCAGATTGATAGGCAGTGATGATGAGACTAGGTTTTACGTTAACGAACTCACCAAGTGGTGCCATGATTCCCATTGTAGCACTAGCAAGTCCAGATGAAGATGGGATAAGGAATGACATAGGAAGGTAGAAGAGGTAAGTCAAAACGATGAAGACTTGAGAAGAGAGACCTTGAAGTCCGACTTCACCCCAGTGTAGAATAGTTGCAGTAATCATACCGTCGTTCATGATAACTTGGATACCACGAGCCACTGCACAAATCAAGGCTACGGTGAGAAGATCTGCTGCACCAGCCATAAAAGTAGAGATAATCTTGCTTTCCTTAAGGCCGTAAACAACACCAATAAGAATACCCATCACAGCAAAGAGCATCGCACCTTCTGGGAAGTACCAGCTACCGAATGGTAGAGCAGATGAACCGATAGCTCCACCGATAACAGGGAGACCAATCAACCAATTCTTGAAGTCTTCAAATAGAGTGATGTGCAAGTCTACCCAAGGGATAAAGCTGGCGATCATGATGATGAAAGTCAAGATGAACAAGGCAAGAACATGTTTTTGTTTCTTGTTCAAGACAGATGGAGCATTTTCGTTATCAGTGACATTGAAGTGTTTAAGGTCTTCTTCACGTTGAGAGTAGACAAGTGATTTTGTGGGATCCTTTTGAATCTTTTCTGCATAGCGGTAGACAAAGTAAGTACTAATACCTGTCATAACAAACCAGAAGATGATACGAAGGATAACCCCGTCCATAGATGACACACCTGCGGTATCAGAGGCGATAACAGTAGCAAAAGGATTGAGAGTAGAGGCGAGACAGCCGACTTGTGAACCGAGTAGGATGATGGCAACGGCAGTAATACTATCAAAACCAACAGCCATCATAACAGGGACAAGGAGTGGATAAAATGCCATGGTTTCTTCACCCATACCATAAGTTGTTCCTCCAAGTGCAAAGAGGGGCATGAGGATGAGGATCAGCATTTTTTCGCGACCCTTATATTTTTTAACAATAGAGGCAATACCAACATCTAATGTGCCTGTCGCATTGACAACGCCGAGAAATCCCCCAACCATGAGGATGAAGAAGGCTACGTCAATAGCGGCTTTAGTTGGTTCGTGACCGAGCATCGCCCGAATCGGAGCCATTAGAATATCGTAAATCCCTTGGGGATTAGAGTCAACAGTTTGATAGGTACCTGCAATGAGGCCACCTGCTTCGTTCGTGTCATACTTACCTGCTGGAATGATCCAAGTCAAGATTGCCATGATAGCAATAATAATGATCAAAACAGTGTAAGATGAAGGCATTTGGAACCTTTTTTTTGTTTTTTCACTCATTTGTTTTTCCTCCTAAACTATGCCACAAAGTATAAAAACGAATGATGTTGGTTTACCTGAGTACTCCTAGTTAGAGCTTGTACTTGGGTTAAAATGGCTAGTCTTTAACAATAATTGTTCCGCTTTCGGACTCGATCAAGGCGCCTAGATTGCTGAGGGAAGTGATAACAGCCTTGCCTTCTGGGCGGTTGGTTACAAAATCGATAGCAGCTTCGACCTTGGGTAGCATGCTACCCGGCGCGAATTGTCCTTGTTTGATGTATTCTTTTAGTTGACTGACAGTAACGTGTTCAAGTTTTTCTTGGTCTGGTTTATTGTAGTTGACATAAACATAGTCTACGCTAGTAAGGACGATAAAGAGATCAGCTTCGACGAGTTCTGCTAGTCGTTGAGACGCAAAGTCTTTATCAATAACGGCTTCGACCCCACGTAAGTAACCGTTTTCATTTTTAACAACAGGGATACCACCTCCACCTGCTGCGATGACAACTTGACCATTATCGAGCAAGGTGCGGATGCTGTTGATTTCTTTAATGTCGATTGGTTTTGGTGAAGCCACTACTTTACGCCAGCCACGACCGGCATCTTCTTTGAAGGTTGCCCCTGTTTTTTCGCTCTCAGCTTTGGCATCCTCTTCTGAGTAGAATGGACCGATTGGTTTAGTGGGATTGATAAAGGCAGGGTCTTCTTTGTCTACTATAACTTGGGTAACAACAGAAGCGACATTTTTATCAAGTCCTACATCGAACAATGCGTTATCAAGAGCACATTGTAGCCAAAAACCGATACTACCCTCGGTCATGGCAACCAAAGAATCAAGGGGGAAGGCAGGGTTTTTTTCCGAATCTGCCATCAAGTGTTGAAGCAAGAGATTGCCAACCTGAGGACCATTTCCGTGAGTGATGATCAGTTCATCTCCGTTTTGAATCAACTTGACCAGGTGACGAGCTGTTTCTACCAGAGCAGCTTGTTGAGCTTGGGCAGATGGGTCAGTGGAGAGGATGGCATTTCCGCCTAAAGCAACGACGATTTTTCTATGAGACATGAGCTCTCCTTTCTTTAATATGGTAAACCTGACAGAACTCCAAGAGTTACAGGCAGGTATAATGATAAAATATGAAGTGGAGGTAGCGTCTTTTAAAGGATAAATTAGTCATTACTACGAACCAAAAGGGGCTGAACGCATAGCCGACGTTTATCAGAATGAGACTAGGAAGCAGGAAGATGACAAGAGTAAGGTGGCAAATCTGTCAAAAAGAATCCGTGCTTTCTTTCGCTAGAACTGATAAGCTATCATAGCTTTCGTCTCAACCCCTGTGTTGTGTATACGAGTAAGTTTTATACTTTAGGAATGTAGAGATTTCCAAGAGTAGCAGCCATAACAGCTTTGATAGTGTGCATGCGGTTTTCTGCTTGGTCAAAGTGACGAGCATACTTGCTACGGAAGACTTCGTCTGTTACTTCCATTTCTTCTACACCAAATTTCTCAGCAACATCTTTACCATAGACAGTGTGAGTGTCGTGGAATGCTGGTAAACAGTGCAAGAAGATCAAGTTTTCGTTATCTGCTTTTTTCACTAAGTCCATATTGACTTGGTAAGGTTTCAAAAGTGCAACGCGTTCTGCGAATTTGTCTTCTTCACCCATTGATACCCAAACGTCTGTGTAAAGAACGTCTGCGCCTTTAACTGCTTCGTCAGCATCTTCAGTGATGAGAATATGTGCACCACTTTCTTTAGCAAATCCTTCTGCCAATTCAACAATTTCTTTTTCTGGGAAGAGTTCTTTTGGTGAGAAGATGTGAACATTGACACCAAGGATGGCTCCTGTTACAAGCAAGCTATTGGCAACGTTGTTACGTCCATCACCACAGTATACCAATGTCAAGCCTTCCAAGCGACCGAAGTTTTCTTGAACAGTCAAGTAGTCAGCGAGCATTTGAGTTGGGTGCCATTCGTCAGTTAGACCGTTCCATACTGGAACACCTGAGAATTCTGCCAATTCTTCAACCATACGTTGGCTGAAACCACGGAATTCAATCCCGTCAAACATACGACCCAAAACTTTTGCAGTATCTTCAGTAGATTCTTTTTTACCTAACTGAATGTCATTTGCTCCGAGGTATTCTGGATGAGCACCAAGGTCAATAGCTGCAGTTGTAAAGGCTGCACGTGTACGAGTAGAAGTTTTTTCAAACAAGAGGGCGATATTTTTACCAGCAAGGTAGTGGTGTTGGATATTGCGTTTTTTCAAATCCTTCAAGTGAGCTGAAAGACCGATAAGGTATTCTAACTCTGCGCGAGTAAAGTCTTTTTCTGCTAAGAAGCTGCGTCCTTGGAATACTGAATGTGTCATTCTATTATTTCCTCTTTCTATTTTTTACATTTTTTATTGACAAATACTAAACAGCGATTATACTTCTTCGCGTTCAAATGGCATAGACATACAACGAGGTCCACCACGGCCCCGAACCAATTCACTTCCGCGGATCTTAATCAAGCGAAGCCCGTATTCTTCTAGGATCCTGTTGGTAATGGTATTGCGGGCATAAACGACGACTACACCAGGTGCGATGGTCAAAGTGTTGGAGCCATCATTCCATTGTTCACGCGCAGCTGCTACGATATTGCCACCACCGCAACGGATCAAATGAACTTTTTCTATGCCGAGGTTCTTCGCAAGAAGTTCAGCTAAGTCACCTTTTTCTTCAACAATCTTGAGTTTTTCATCTTCATAAGTGACAGAGTAGACACGAAGATCGCCTTCGATTTCTGGGTGAATTGTGAACTTGTCATAGTCAACCATGGTAAAGACAGTATCCAAGTGCATGAATTTACGGTTGTTAGCAAATTCAAATGCCAATACTTTCTTGAAGCCAATATTTTTCTTGAAGATGTTCACCAAGAGTTTTTCAATCGAAGCTGCGTCTGTACGTTGAGAAATACCAACTGCTAATACATCTTTAGAAAGAACTAACTCATCTCCACCTTCAATACGTGTATCTTCTTCACGGTTATAAACCAACTCCACTTTTCCACCATAGATTGGATGGTGTTTGAAAATGTATTTACCATAAAGAGTTTCACGGTTACGAGTATCTGCATACATGTGGTTAAGCGATACGGCATTACCAATGGTTGCAAATGGGTCGCGAGTGAAGTAGAGGTTTGGCATTGGGTCGATAGCAAATGGATAGTCTGACTCAACCAAGTCAGTTAAGCCTTTTGCTTCTTCAGGAATTTCTGGCAATTCAACTTTCTGAACACCAGCCATAGTTTTTTCAACCAATTCTTGGTTGTCCTTAATACCGCGAAGCAATTCACGAATAGCTGCCTTGGTTTGACGGCCACGGATGTTGGCTTCGTCTAAATATTCCTCGATAAATTGATCGCGGATTTCTGGGGAAGTCAATGATTCAGCAGCCAATTGCTCTAGGTAAAGGACCTCAATTCCTTCATCACGAAGAGCTTGAGCAAATGCGTCATGTTCTTTTTGAGCATCTTCCAAGAATGGAATGTCATCAAAAAGAAGCCTTTCGAGATAGTCCGGCAACAAGTTTTCCAACTCTTTGCCTGGACGGTGCAACATAACTTTTTTCAGTTTCCCAATTTCTGAGAATACCTGAATTGGATGTGAAGACATGTGTTTTCCTCCTTAATTTTTACGGTGGCACCTTTTTGGTACCGCTTACATTTACGTTATATCACATTCTCAGAGGCGTGTCAATAGTAAAAAATGATTAAAAATTTGGACAAAATAAGGTTTTAGTAGTATTTTATGTTATTATACGATAGCAAAAGGGATTACAGGAAATAAATGTATAAAGTTCTACTAAAAAGAATATAATATTTTTTAAAAAAATTATGCTAAATTTAACATTTTAAGAAGAAATGTCCAGATTCTAATTCAGCTCTGATGAGAAATTGAGAGGAACTGTGACTGAAAGTTGCTTAGAAAATTATATGAAATCTATCAGAAAAGTTTTTCCTCTAGGTCACTTTAAATGTATATTGTACAAATTATAGAATCTTTTCTGAGTATTTAGGGAGACAGCCTTGTCTTATTGACGGTACATATATTTTTTGTTATAGTCAACGAGGTAACAACTAGGAAGAATGCTTTATTCACAAGTTGTGGATAAGTCTGGCTAGAGCAGGACACTCAGCTAATATCCTAGAGGGATCTTGATAATAGTACCAGAAACTAGTAACTGGCTAGCCTTCTAGTAGAAATCCTATTGTAGTGGGGATTTGAGCAGGTCTGCCTGAGAGTGACAGGTTCAAAGTATAAGAGCTGGATTCTGTAAAAGCTAGTTTTTAGCATGTTTTCTTATCCACAATCTGTGGATAACTTTGGGAACAAGAGAAATAATCAGTGAAAGAAGCATGAGATGATGACGAAAATAAAACCACATGGACCATTACCAAGTCAAGCCCAGCTAGCTTATCTGGGAGATGAACTAGCTGCTTTCATCCATTTTGGCCCCAATACCTTTTATGACCAGGAATGGGGGACAGGTCAGGAGGAGCCTGAGCGCTTTAACCCGACCAAGTTGGATGCGCGGAAGTGGGTTCGGGTACTCAAAGAAACAGGTTTTAAAAAGGTGATTTTGGTGGTTAAGCACCACGATGGTTTTGTGCTCTACCCGACAGCCCATACAGATTATTCAGTAAAGGCTAGTCCTTGGCGAGATGGAAAAGGGGACTTGCTCCTCGAAGTATCCCGAGCTGCAACTGAGTTTGACATGGATATGGGAGTTTATTTATCTCCTTGGGATGCCCATAGTCCCCTCTATCATGTGGATCGAGAAGCAGACTACAATGCCTATTATCTGGCTCAGCTGAGGGAAATTTTATCAAATCCTGACTATGGGAATGCTGGTAAGTTTGCTGAGGTTTGGATGGATGGTGCCAGAGGGGAAGGGGCCCAGCAGGTCAACTATGAGTTTGAGACCTGGTTTGAGACTATTCATGACCTACAAGGGGATTGCTTGATATTCTCAACAGAGGGAACTAGTATCCGCTGGATCGGCAATGAACGGGGCTATGCAGGGGATCCCTTGTGGCAAAAAGTCAAGCCTGACCAGTTGGGGACAGAGGCTGCATTAGATTATCTACAGCACGGAGATTCTTCGGGTACGTTGTTTTCAATCGGTGAGGCAGATGTATCTCTTCGACCGGGTTGGTTTTACCATGAGGATCAGGATCCCAAGTCTCTCGAGGAATTGGTCGAAATCTACTTTCACTCAGTGGGGCGGGGAACTCCACTCTTGCTTAATATCCCACCGAACCAAGATGGTCTCTTTGATGAAAGGGATATCCAGCGACTTTATGAATTTAGAGCCTACCGTGACGAGCTCTATAAAGAAGATTTGGCTCTGGGAGCCAAGGTATCTGGTCCTGCTCTATCACCAGACTTTGCCTGTCATCATCTGACAGATGAACTAGAGACCAGCTCTTGGGCAAGTGATGCAGAACTGCCAATTCAGTTAGAGATTGATTTAGGGGAATCTAAAACTTTTGATGTGATCGAGTTGAGGGAAGAGTTGAAGCTAGGGCAACGCATCGCTGCTTTCCATGTGCAGGTAGAGTTGGATGGTGTCTGGCAGGAGTTTGGATCCGGCTTTACAGTGGGTTATAAACGCCTTTTGCGAGGTCCCGTGGTAGAGGCACAGAAGATACGTGTAGTCATTACAGAATCACAGGCTTTGCCTTTGTTGACCAAGATTTCACTCTACAAAACTCCTAAACTCTCAAAAAAAGAAGCTATTCAGCAACTAGAGTTTTCAGAAAAAAGTCTAGCTGTAATCAAGGGAGAAAATGCCCATTTTACAGTTAAGCGCAGAGAATCTAGTGGTTCTTTAGAAGCTAAGATTTCGATTCAACCAGGGACGGGTGTCCATGGTGTCGCTTATCAGGACGAGATTCATGTCCTTGCGTTTCAAGCTGGCGAGACTGAAAAAAGGCTGACGCTTCCAACCTTGTATTTTGCAGGAGATAAAACCTTGGATTTCTATCTGAACCTAACGGTGGGTGGTCAGCTTGTGGATCAACTTCAAGTCCAAGTTTCATAAAAGAAGAACCTTTGCGCGATGCAAAGGTTCTTTTGGTTATGAGTGATTTGGTAGCCAGCTGAGGGTGAAGGTCAGTTGCTCAGCTTTCAAGAGGTCTTGGTGTTGGATGCTAGATACAGGGGTCTTGTCCAATCGACACTCTTTGACAAAGTTAAAATGACTGTAGTTTTGCTCAGCATGGATATCTAACCATTTATTTTCCTTAGCTAGGTAGACACGGAGATGATCAAAGAGGGGGATTCCGAGGTCGTAACTTGGTTTTCCTGGGCAGGTCGGGTAGAATCCAAGAGCTGACCAGATATACCAGGCGGAGAGGCTGCCATTGTCCTCATCGCCAGGGTAGGCTTGCCAGCTTGGTTTGAAGGCCTTCTGACGTAGCGTCTTGATGAGAAGGCTAGTGTATTCAGGATAGTTACTGTAACGGAAGAGATAAGGAATGTGGAAGCTAGGTTGGTTGGAAATAGCGATTTGCCCAAAAGGAGCGGTAGCCATCTCGCTCATTTCATGAATCTCGTAACCATAGCCAGTTGTCTCAAAGAGAGGACCATCCTGACAGGTTTTCAAAAGGTAGCGGCTAAAGGCTTCTTTTCCGCCCATGAGTTGACACAAACCTGGGATGTCGTGTAGGACACCTAAAGTCGCTTGAATGGCAGAGCATTCGGCGTAGTCGCGTCCCCAACCATAAGGAGAGAAGTCAGGGCGGAAGTTGCCTTGACTGTCTCGCGCTCGCATGTAACCTGTCTCAGCGTCAAATAGATGGCGGTAATTTTGTGACGCAACCTTATAAGTCTCAGCGATGTCATTCTGACCAAGATTCTCGGCACAGCTAGCGATACAAAAGTCACTATAGGCGTAGTCTAGGGTATGGCTGACGCTTTCGTGGTGGTCGGTAGAGAGATAGCCCAGCTCTTGGTATTGGGCTAGTCCGTGACGACCATTGATACCGAGAGGGTCAGACTTAGTGGCTGTTTCAAGCATAGCTTGAAGGAGTTCTTTCTCTAAATCGGGAGCCATTTCCTTGCAGGCGCTGTCTGCGATAATGCCATCTAGTAGGGTACCGGGCATCATGCCACGTTCATCTGGAGCTAGCCACTTTGGAAGGAAACTGGTATCCCAGTAGCTATTGAGAAAGCCTTCTAAAAAGAGACGATAATGCTCTGGTATGACAAGGGCAAAGAGGGGAAATGTAGTCCGGAAGGTATCCCAGAAACCATTGTTGCTAAAGAGGACACCGTGCTTGACAGTACCAGTAGACAAATCCATGTGGATGGCCTGCCCTGACTCGTTCACCTCATAAAATGTCTGTGGGAAGAGGAAGAGTCTGTAGAGGCAGTGGTCAAAGAAGGTTCGGTCAGCCTCTCCTGTCTCCAGCACATCAAAACGATGGAGGAGATTTTCCCAGTCCGCTTTCGCACTTGCTTTACAGCTATCAAAGTCCTTTTGAGGTAGATTAAGCAGAGCTTGAGAAGGCGAGATGAAAGAAGTTGCTAGCTGGATTTCAGCATGACTGCTTGCTAAGTCAATTCGCCAGTCTCCCCCTTCTTGGCTGACAGCAAGAATATCCGTATTCATTTGCAGAACTGTGAATAGTTTTAGCGGATTTTTGTTGGTTTCAGTTTTGCCTTCTTGTCGTAGGGAAAGAGTTCGCTTATCTACTTGCTCGACTGTCAGTTCATCTGCTGCGTGAAGATAGAGGGAGAGGGCTTTGCCTTGCTTTTGCTCCAAACGAATAGAAGCGCCATAGCAAGTAGGTGTGAGCTGGGTTTCAATCTGATAGCGCAGGGAGAAAATCTTCAGATAATGAGGTTGGAAAGAGGCCTCATCCCTATCATAAGAAGACTGGCGGTGAAAGAGGCTGTCTCCGCCCAGTTGGCCTGTAACAGGTGTCAGAAGGAGCCAAGAGTAGTCCCCAATCCAAGGACTGGGCTGGTGGGTTAATCGAATCCCCTGAAAGATGGGCAGATGCGGATCGAAAAACCAAGCTCCCTCCTGGTCACTGGTCTGGGGAACAAAGTAATTCATCCCAAAAGGAACGCCTGTGTAAGGCAGGGTATTTCCCCGAGAAAAGGCATGCTTGCTAGCAGTACCAAAGCGGGTATCGATGGTTTCAATTAGTGGTTTCATAGTCTTTCCTTTAGCTGTTTTTCTACATTATATCAGAAAAAGAGAGTCTTTAGATATGGAGTTCGAAAGTAAGCAATTTTGTAGAAAAATGACTATCATTTGTGTATGTATTTTCTGTCTCAAAAACTATATACTGAACATGAAACTTGTTTGAAAGAGGATACTGCACGATGATTTATTCAAAAGAAATTGTTAGAGAATGGCTAGATGAAGTAGCAGAACGGGCTAAGGACCATCCAGAGTGGGTGGATGTTTTCGAGCGTTGCTATACCGATACCTTGGACAATACGGTTGAAATCCTAGAAGATGGTTCAACTTTTGTCTTGACTGGTGATATTCCTGCGATGTGGCTTCGGGATTCGACAGCCCAACTCAGACCCTATCTTCATGTGGCTAAAAGAGATCCTCTCTTGCGTCAGACCATTGCAGGTTTGGTTAAGCGTCAGATGGCCTTGATTCTCAAGGATCCGTATGCCAACTCCTTTAACATTGAGGAGAACTGGAAGGGTCACCATGAGACCGACCACACAGACCTTAATGGCTGGATTTGGGAACGCAAGTATGAGGTGGACTCGCTTTGCTATCCTTTGCAGCTGGCTTATCTCCTCTGGAAAGAAACTGGCGAGACCAGTCAGTTTGATGAGACTTTTGTCGTAGCGACCAAGGAAATTCTTCATCTTTGGACAGTGGAGCAAGACCACAACAATTCACCTTATCGTTTTGTCCGCGACACAGATCGAAAAGAAGATACTTTGGTAAATGATGGCTTTGGACCTGACTTTGCAGTGACAGGTATGACCTGGTCAGCTTTTCGTCCGAGTGATGACTGCTGTCAGTATAGCTATTTGATTCCGTCCAACATGTTTGCCGTAGTCGTCTTGGATTATGTGCAAGAAATCTTTGCAGAACTAGACCTAGCTGATAGCCAAAACATCGTGGCAGACGCTAAACGTCTGCAAGCAGAGATCCAAGAAGGTATCGAAAACTACGCCTACACCACCAATAGTAAGGACGAAAAGATTTACGCCTTTGAAGTGGATGGTCTAGGAAATGCTAGCATCATGGATGATCCAAATGTACCGAGTCTGCTGGCGGCACCTTATCTGGGCTACTGCGATGTCAACGATGAAGTGTATCAAGCAACTCGTCGCACCATTCTAAGCCCTGAAAATCCGTATTTCTACCAAGGTGAATATGCTAGTGGTCTCGGAAGCTCCCATACCTTCTATCGCTATATCTGGCCGATTGCCCTCTCTATCCAAGGCTTGACAACAAGAGATAAGGCAGAGAAGAAATTCTTGCTCGATCAGCTCGTTGCCTGCGATGGGGGTACAGGTGTTATGCACGAAAGCTTCCACGTGGATGACCCAACGCTTTACTCACGTGAATGGTTCTCCTGGGCCAACATGATGTTCTGTGAATTGGTCTTGGATTATCTAGATATTCGCTAGTCAGTTCTTTAGTTAGATAGAAATAAAAATTTAAATTTAGAATGAGGTTTTACTTCATGGAAAATGTTGTAGTTCATATTATCTCACACAGTCACTGGGACCGTGAGTGGTACTTGCCTTTTGAAAGCCACCGTATGCAGCTGGTGGAATTGTTTGACAATCTTTTTGATCTCTTTGAAAATGACCCTGAGTTCAAGAGTTTCCACTTAGATGGACAAACCATTGTCCTCGATGACTATTTGGAAATTCGCCCTGAAAATCGCGACAAAGTCCAACGTTACATCGACGAAGGCAAGCTCAAAATTGGTCCCTTTTACATCTTGCAGGATGACTACTTGATTTCAAGTGAAGCCAACGTCCGCAATACCTTGATTGGTCAAGCAGAATGTGCAAAATGGGGCAAATCAACCCAGATTGGTTACTTCCCAGATACCTTTGGAAATATGGGACAAGCTCCTCAAATCCTTCAAAAATCAGGCATTCACGTGGCAGCCTTTGGCCGTGGTGTCAAGCCGATTGGCTTTGACAACCAAGTCCTCGAAGATGAGCAGTTTACTTCCCAGTTTTCAGAAATGTACTGGCAGGGTGCAGACGGAAGTCGTGTCCTTGGTATCCTCTTTGCCAACTGGTACAGTAATGGGAATGAAATTCCAGTGGATAAAGACGAAGCCTTGACCTTCTGGAAACAAAAACTGGCAGACGTGCGTGACTACGCTTCAACCAACCAATGGTTGATGATGAACGGATGTGACCACCAGCCTGTACAGCGAAATCTGAGTGAGGCCATTCGTGTGGCAAATGAACTCTTCCCAGATGTGACCTTTGTGCATAGTTCCTTTGATGACTATATCCACGCAGTAGAAAGTGCTCTGCCGGAGCAACTATCAACGGTTACAGGCGAGTTGACCAGTCAAGAAACAGACGGTTGGTACACACTTGCCAACACTTCTTCTTCACGGATTTACCTCAAACAAGCCTTCCAAGAGAACAGTAACTTGCTGGAGCAAGTAGTGGAACCATTGACTGTCATCACTGGCGGACATAACCACAAGGACCAGTTGACCTATGCTTGGAAAGTCCTTCTACAAAATGCGCCCCATGATAGTATCTGTGGCTGTAGCGTGGACGAAGTTCACCGCGAGATGGAGACACGCTTTGCCAAGGTTAACCAAGTCGGAAACTTTGTGAAAACTAACCTTCTCAATGAGTGGAAGGGTAAAATTGCAACACAGGAAGCTCAAAGCGACCATCTCTTTACGGTCATCAACACTGGCTTGCATGACAAGGTCGATACTGTCAGCACAGTGATTGATGTGGCGACTTGTGATTTCAAGGAATTGCACCCAACAGAAGGTTATAAGAAAATGGCAGCCTTGACCTTACCAAGCTACCGTGTCGAAGACTTGGAAGGACATGCTGTAGAAGCGAAAATCGAAGATTTGGGAGCTAATTTTGAGTATGATTTGCCAAAAGACAAGTTCCGTCAAGCTCGTATCGCTCGACAAGTGCGCGTGACAGTGCCTGTTCATCTAGCACCACTTTCTTGGACAACCTTCCAATTGCTTGAGGGAGAACAAGAACACCGTGACGGTATTTACCAAAATGGAGTGATTGATACGCCATTTGTAACAGTAAGTGTGGATGAAAATATCACAGTCTACGACAAGACAACTCATGAAGCTTATGAAGATGTTATTCGCTTTGAAGACCGTGGGGACATCGGAAATGAGTACATCTATTTCCAACCAAAAGGAACAGAGCCTATCTATGCAGAGCTGAAAGGCTGTGAAGTCTTGGAAAATACAGCACGTTTTGCCAAGATCTTGCTCAAGCATGAATTGACAATTCCAGTAAGTGCAGACGAAAAACTGGATGCGGAACAAAGAGGCATCATCGAGTTTATGACGCGTGAAGCTGGGCGCTCAGAAGAGTTGACAACCCTTCCTCTTGAAACAGAGATGACCGTCTTTGTTGACAATCCACAAATTCGTTTCAAGACTCGCTTTACCAATACTGCTAAGGACCACCGTATCCGTCTCTTGGTCAAGACTCATAACACGCGTCCAAGCAATGACTCTGAAAGCATCTATGAGGTGGTGACACGACCAAACAAACCAGCTGCTTCTTGGGAAAATCCTGAAAATCCTCAACACCAACAGGCCTTTGTTAGTCTGTATGACGATGAAAAAGGGGTAACGGTAGCCAATAAAGGATTGCATGAGTATGAAATCCTTGGCGATGATACTATTGCAGTGACCATCCTTCGTGCTTCAGGTGAGTTAGGTGACTGGGGGTACTTCCCGACACCAGAGGCTCAGTGTTTGCGTGAGTTTGAAGTCGAGTTTGCGCTTGAATGCCACCAAGCACAAGAACGCTTCTCAGCCTTCCGTCGTGCCAAAGCCTTCCAAACACCATTTACCAGCCTTCAGGTTGCTAAACAAGAAGGAAGTGTTGCAGCGACAGGTAGCCTCTTGAGTCATGCGGCGCTCAGCTTGCCGCAAGTTTGCCCAACAGCCTTTAAAGTGGCGGAAAATGAAGAAGGATATGTCCTCCGTTATTACAATATGAGTCAAGAAAATGTGCGCATATCTGAACACCAACAAACCATTCTTGACTTACTTGAACGACCATATCCAGTTCATTCAGGACTATTGGCTCCACAAGAAATTCGCACAGAATTGATTAAAAAAGAAGACATTTAACAGTTTTAAAGTGTTCTATAACTAATACTATGAGATAGAAAGGAGGGGCGAAAGAGTAAGGATTGACTACTGATTCGCCCCTTTTTTTGGTGAAAATATGATGATTGCAACTATTGATATCGGAGGGACTGGGATTAAGTTTGCCAGTCTGACTCCTGATGGAAAAATACTAGATAAGACAAGTACGCCGACACCAGAAACCCTAGAAGATTTACTGGCATGGCTAGACCAACGTCTGTCGGAGAAAGATTATAAGGGCATTGCCATGAGTGTTCCAGGCGCGGTCAATCAAGAAACAGGTGTGATTGAGGGGATTAGTGCTGTGCCTTACATCCATGGCTTTTCTTGGTATGAAGCTCTTGCCCATCACAAGCTACCCGTCCATCTAGAAAATGATGCCAACTGTGTTGGACTTAGTGAACTGCTGGCTCACCCAGAGATTGAAAATGCAGCCTGCGTCGTGATTGGGACAGGAATTGGCGGAGCTATGATAATCAATGGCAAACTTCACCGAGGTCGCCACGGCTTGGGAGGAGAGTTTGGCTACATGACAACCATTGCACCAGCAGAAAAGCTTAACAACTGGTCGCAACTAGCATCTACAGGGAACATGGTTCGATACGTGATTGAAAAATCTGGTCAGACTGACTGGGATGGTCGCAAGATTTACCAAGAGGCTGCAGCTGGAAATGCCCTTTGCCAAGAAGCTATCGAGCGCATGAATCGCAATCTGGCTCAAGGTTTGCTCAATATCCAGTATCTCATCGATCCAGATGTCATTAGTCTTGGAGGCTCTATCAGTCAAAATCCAGACTTCATCCAAGGTGTTAAAAAAGCCGTCGATGAATTTGTCGAAAGCTACGAAGAATACACGGTCGCACCTGTTATCCAAGCTTGCACCTATCATGCAGATGCCAATCTCTACGGTGCCCTTGTCAACTGGCTACAGGAGGAAAACCAATGGTAGTTTTTATAGGACTTAGTCCCAAACAAGCGCAAGCATTAGAGTTGCTTAAAAAGCACATTTCGCTAGCAGATGTAGAGGTAGCAGTCGCTCAGTCTGATCAAGCCTCTATCTCTATCAAGGGTGAAAGCGGACACTATCAACTAACCTATCGCAAACCTCACCAACTCTACCGTGCCTTGTCCTTGTTGGCAACAGCTCTGGCAGAAGATGATAAAGTGGAGATTGAAGAACAAGCTGCTTACGAAGAGTTGGCCTATATGGCTGACTGTTCGCGCAATGCAGTTTTGAATGTCATATCTGCCAAGCAGATGATTGAGGTCTTGGCTCTCATGGGCTACTCAACCTTTGAGCTTTATATGGAAGACACCTACCAGATTGAGGGGCAGCCATACTTTGGTTACTTCCGTGGGGCTTATTCAGCTGAAGAGTTACAGGAAATCGAAGCCTATGCCCAGCAGTTTGATATGACCTTTGTGCCTTGTATCCAGACCTTGGCCCACTTGTCGGCCTTCGTCAAATGGGGCGTTAAGGAAGTGCAAGAACTCCGTGATGTAGAGGACATTCTCCTTATTGGCGAGGAAAAGGTTTATGACCTGATTGATGGCATGTTTGCCACTCTATCTAAACTGCAGACTCGCAAGGTCAATATCGGGATGGATGAAGCCCACTTGGTTGGTTTGGGACGCTACCTGATCTTGAACGGTGTTGTGGACCGTAGTCTCCTCATGTGCCAACACTTGGAGCGCGTGCTGGATATTGCCGATAAGTATGGTTTCCACTGCCAAATGTGGAGCGATATGTTCTTCAAACTCATGTCAGCAGATGGCCAGTACGATCGCGATGTGGAAATTCCTGAGGAAACTCGTGTCTACCTAGACCGTCTCAAAGATCGTGTAACCTTGGTTTATTGGGATTATTACCAAGATAGCGAAGAAAAGTACAATCGTAATTTCCGCAATCACCACAAGATTAGCCAAGATATCGCCTTTGCAGGGGGAGCTTGGAAGTGGATTGGTTTCACACCCAACAACCATTTCAGCCGTCTCATCGCTATCGAGGCCAATAAAGCCTGTCGTGCTAATCAGATCAAAGAAGTCACCGTAACTGGTTGGGGAGACAATGGTGGCGAGACAGCCCAGTTTTCTATCCTACCAAGCTTGCAAATCTGGGCAGAACTCAGCTACCGCAATGATCTAGACCGTTTGTCTGCTCATTTCCAGACCAATACGTGTCTATCGGTTGAGGACTTTATGCAGATTGACCTAGCTAATCTCTTGCCAGACCTACCAGGTAATCTCAGCGGGATCAATCCCAACCGCTATGTCTTTTATCAGGATGTTCTCTGTCCGATTCTTGATCGACACATGACACCTGAACAGGACAAACCACACTTTGCGCATGCTGCGGAGACCCTTGCTGCTATCAAAGACAAAGCAGGCATCTACGCTTATCTCTTTGAAACACAGACTCAGTTGAATGCTATTTTAAGTAGTAAGGTTGATGTTGGACGACGCATTCGTGAAACTTATAAAGTCGGTGACAAAGTCAGCTTGCAGCAAATCGCCAGACAAGAATTACCAAAACTCAGAAGTGAGATTGAAACTTTCCACAAACTCTTTAGCCACCAATGGTTGAAAGAAAACAAGGTCTTTGGTTTGGATACGGTCGATATCCGTATGGGTGGACTCTTGCAACGAATCAAGCGCGCAGAAAGTCGCATCGAGGCTTATCTGGCAGGGCAGATTGCCCGCATCGAAGAATTAGAAGTCGAAATCCTTCCATTTAACGATTTTTATGGAAACAATGACTTTGCAGCCACAACAGCCAACCAGTGGCATACCATTGCGACAGCTTCGACGATTTATACGACCTAGAAATTTATAACAGATAGTTAAACATCTCCTTTTAAATACATGGAGATGTTTTTTGATTTGGAAATAGGGGAGGAGTATAATGAAGGTATAAGGATAGTTTGGAGGTCTGACCATGAAAAAGCTACTACTAGTTCTAGGTGCGAGTGTGCTAGTCTTATCTGCCTGCCATAAATCGACAGAAGATGGCATAACTAGTCCATCAACACCGAGGGAGCAACAAACAAAGGAAGTAACCAACTATTTTCACTATTTAGCAGATTCCTATCAAAAGGCTCTTTCGCACGAAAAAGATTCCAAGGATACTGCTGTTCAATCTCCTATGGCTACTACTCTTGCAGCCATGGAAGAACTTGAGTTATCTAATCCGACTGATCAAGCCTTGATTATGAAGAACTACTCAGATTTTCAGAAGCTAATCCAATACAACACTGAAAAGTGGGAGGAAGAGTTTGCAAGCTGGGCTTCTTCTATGGGGCAGTCCTATCATAGACTAGAGCATGCAAACTTTGATGAAAAGAATGACCTCATCAAAAAATTAGAAACAACAACTGTCTCTCAGAAAAGTGTCAAATGGAATGTTTTTGGAGTATCGAGTGACAATGCTTATGACTACTTGATTTTGGATGCCTACTATGACAATCAGGACAAACATTTCTACCTATTTACACTGAAGGATGGGCAAGCACAGGTCTTGCATGCCGATAAGACACTGGAAACTATCCCTACTGCAAATTTTGAAGAGACTGAGAACACAGATTTAGCGCAACGTTTTAAGGAATTTCTATTAAAAACAAGTGTAACCACAGAGAGCGAGCCAGATACAGATAATAGTTCTTTAATAGACAAGATAAAAACAACCATGGAATCCTATTCGGATAGTAAAGGTGAAAGATTTAAGTCAACTAACTTAGCAACATATGGTCACTACTATGGACTAGCAGTGCCAGACCAGATAATGCAATTTGGACAAGTAGATGGGGTGAATTATACTTTTAAATGGTATGTGTATAGTGCAGGTTCAGGTTCTGGGCGGTTTGAAATCCTAGCTTGCTATGTGAATGAAGCAGAGACAGAGGTGATTCTCTTTGGCTACAAGGATGGTAATCCTGCTCTTTTACATACCGAAGGAAGACCAGAGATTGATAAAAATGAATCATGGGCTATCATAAATGCCCAGGTTCATTTTGTCGAGTTTCATCACCCAATATTAGAACAAGTTTTCAATTAGTAAAGAGGAAATACATTTATCGTATGCAGAGTGTTTCTCGTGAAACCTATTTCTTATAAAAAACTTCTCCACAAAAAATAATTTGTGGAGTTTTTTCTATAATTAGTAGTTTAACCTAGCCTTCAAATAGGAGTATACTAATAATGTAATCGTTATCAAACCTAAAAATTCGATGAAATCAGTTTTTAGGAATAAAAAGGGAGGAAATTATGAAAAAGTTTTCAAAGACCTTGAGAGATAACTGGATCTTTCTCTTGATGGTTTTACCAGGGGCACTCTGGTTGATTCTATTCTTTTACATTCCAGTATTTGGGAATGTGGTCGCCTTTAAAGACTACCATATGACCAGTAATGGTTTCATAGATAGTATTGTGAATAGTAAATGGGTCGGGTTAGATAATTTCAGATTCTTGTTTAGTTCAAAAGATGCCTTTATCATCACTCGTAATACCGTTCTCTACAATCTTGGCTTTATCTTTATCGGTTTGATTGTATCAGTAGGGATTGCCATCATCCTCAGCGAGCTTCGCTCTAAGAGAATGGTTAAGATTTTCCAAACATCTATGTTGTTCCCTTACTTCTTGTCATGGGTTATCATCAGTTTCTTTACAGATGCCTTCCTAAACATTGACAAAGGGGTCTTCAACCATTTCCTAACATCCATTGGCATGAAGGAAGTCAACTTCTACGCTGACTTAGGCATTTGGCCATATCTTCTCCTTTTTCTTGGTATTTGGAAAGGCTTTGGATATAGCAGTGTCATGTACTATGCGACAATCATGGGAATTGATCCAACCTACTACGAAGCAGCAACAGTGGACGGGGCTAGCAAGTGGCAACGCATTCGCAACGTAACCATTCCACAGTTGACTCCGCTTGTAACAGTCTTGACCATCCTTGCAGTCGGAAATATCTTCCGTGCAGACTTTGGTCTCTTCTATCAAATCCCACACAATGCTGGTCAGCTTTACAATGTAACCAACGTTTTGGACGTATATGTATTTAATGGTTTGACTCAGACAGCAGATATCGGTATGGCTTCAGCAGCCGGTCTTTACCAATCCGTTGTCGGTTTGATTCTGGTTATCCTATCAAACTTGCTTGCAAGACGAGTCGATCCAAACTCAGCTTTGTTCTAGAAAGGAGGAGAATATGGCAGAAAAGAAAATTAAAAAAGAAAAAATCGATAATGTCGGCATTCACTCCTTCAGTAAGAAAGCAGATATCTTCTTTAGTATCATCTCTGGTTTGATCGCTCTTTCTTGTATCTTGCCCTTTATCTTCGTTATCATCATTTCGGTGACAGATGAAAAGAGCATCCTCCAGTATGGATATAGCTTTTTCCCATCACAGTTTGGATTAGATGGTTTTGAGTTCTTGGCTCAGTTTAAGGATAAAATCCTCCAAGCGCTCTTTATCTCAGTCTTTGTAACAGTAGTCGGAACAGTGACCAACGTCTTCATCACGACAACTTATGCCTACGCCATCTCACGGACAACCTTTAAGTACCGCAGATTCTTTACGATCTTCGCTCTTCTTAGTATGTTGTTCAATGCTGGTTTGGTACCAGGCTATATCGTGGTTACTCGCCTGCTTCAACTGGGTGATACCGTTTGGGCCTTGATTGTTCCAATGCTTCTCTCACCATTCAACATCATCTTGATGCGTTCCTTCTTCAAGAAGACCATTCCAGAAGCCATTCTCGAATCTGCTCGTATCGATGGTGCCAGTGAAGCTCGGATCTTCTTCCAGATTTGTTTGCCATTGTCACTTCCAGGTATCGCAACCATTACGCTTTTGACAGCTCTTGGTTTCTGGAACGACTGGTTCAACGCCCTTCTTTATATCAAGAGTGACAACTTGTATCCATTGCAATATTTGCTTATGCAAATCCAGCAAAATATGGACTACATCGCAAAAGCAGTCGGCCTATCTGGTCAACTGGGAGTCGCTCTACCGAAAGAAACAGGTCGTATGGCCATGGTTGTTGTTGCAACCCTTCCGATTGCCATTCTGTATCCATTCTTCCAACGCTACTTTGTTAAAGGGTTGACAATCGGTGGTGTGAAAGAATAGCACTTGCTGAGAAACACCGTTTCTCCCTTCCCAACTTCATCTTAGTGGCTGAAGTTAAAATCATTAAATCGTTTATAAGTTTAAAAATAAAAAAGGAGTTTTTATCATGAAAAACTGGAAAAAATATGCTTTTGCATCTGCTAGCGTAGTCGCTTTGGCTGCAAGTCTTGCTGCTTGTGGAAACCTTTCAGGTAACAACAAAAAAGCTGCTGACTCAGCTTCAGGTGACAAACCTGTTCTTAAAATGTACCAAATCGGTGACAAACCAGACAACTTGGATGAATTGCTAGAAAATGCAAACAAAATCATCGAAGAAAAAGTTGGTGCTAAATTGGATATCCAATACCTTGGATGGGGTGACTACGGTAAGAAAATGTCAGTTATCACATCATCAGGTGAAAACTACGATATTGCCTTTGCAGATAACTATGTTGTAAATGCTCAAAAAGGTGCTTACGCTGACTTGACAGAATTGTACAAGAAAGAAGGAGCAGAGCTTTACAAAGCACTTGACCCAGCTTACATCAAAGGGAACACTGTAAACGGTAAGATTTACGCTGTTCCAGTTGCAGCCAACGTTGCATCATCTCAAAACTTTGCCTTTAACGGCGCTCTTCTTGCCAAATATGGCATTGATATTTCAGGTGTCACTTCATACGAAACACTTGAACCAGTCTTGAAACAAATTAAAGAGAAAGCTCCAGACGTAGTACCATTTGCGGTTACGAAGAACTTCATCCCATCTGATAACTTTGACTATCCAGTACCAAACGGACTTCCATTCGTTATCGACCTTGAAGGAGATACTACTAAGATCGTAAACCGTTACGAAGTGCCTCGTTTCAAAGAACACTTGAAGACTCTTCACAAATTCTATGAAGCAGGATACATTCCAAAAGACGTAGCAACAAGCGACACTTCATTTGACCTTCAACAAGATACTTGGTTCGTTCGTGAAGAAACAGTAGGACCAGCTGACTACGGTAACAGCTTGCTTTCACGTGTTGCTAACAAAGATATCCAAATCAAACCAATCACTAACTTTATCAAGAAAAACCAAACAACACAAGTTGCTAACTTTGTCATCTCAAACAACTCTAAGAACAAAGAAAAATCAATGGAAGTGTTGAATCTCTTGAACACAAACCCAGAACTCTTGAACGGACTTGTTTACGGTCCAGAAGGCAAGAACTGGGAAAAAGTTGAAGGTAAAGAAAACCGTGTACGCGTCCTTGATGCTTACAAAGGAAACACTCACATGTCAGGTTGGAACACTGGTAACAACTGGATCCTTTACATCAACGAAAACGTTACAGACCAACAAATCGAAGATTCTAAGAAACAATTGGCAGAAGCCAAAGAATCTCCAGCACTTGGATTCATCTTTAACACTGACAGTGTGAAATCTGAAATCTCAGCAATTTCTAACACAATGCAACAATTCGATACAGCTATCAACACTGGTACTGTAGACCCAGATAAAGCAATCCCAGAATTGATGGAAAAATTGAAATCTGAAGGTGCATACCAAAAAGTATTGGATGAAATGCAAAAACAATACGATGAATTCTTGAAAAGCAAAAAATCATAAGACAAACTGATTTCGTGTATTCATTCCTAATTCCTAAAAATGTGATCACTGCCTTCCCTAGTTTTCTAGGGGAGGTAGTGATTTTTAGGATGCAAAAATGAAAAGAGTAGTTCTAAGAGTTTTGGCGATGTGATACACATACATCTATAGGGGATTTATTATGAAAAAATATCGTCTTCTTTTCAAAATGAGTGCTGTCTTCTCTTACCTATTTTTCGTATTTGGTCTTTCTCAGCTGACTCTTATCGTCCAAAATTATTGGCAATTTTCTTCCCAGATTGGCAATTTCTTCTGGATTCAAAATATCTTGAGTTTGCTATTTAGCGGAGTCATGATTGGGATTCTTGTTAAGACAGGCCACGGCTATCTCTTTCGCATTCCAAGAAAAAAATGGCTTTGGTATTCGATTTTGACAGTATTAGTGGTAGTGCTCCAGATCTCTTTTAACGTTCAGACAGCTAAACATGTTCAGTCAACTGCTGAAGGTTGGGCTGTATTGATTGGTTATAGTGGGACTAACTTTGCAGAGCTAGGTATTTATATAGCCCTGTTCTTTCTGGTTCCACTGATGGAAGAGTTAATCTATAGAGGATTACTGCAACACGCTTTCTTTAAGCATTCGCGATTTGGTCTTGATTTGCTTCTTCCTTCTATTTTATTTGCTCTCCCTCATTTTTCAAGCCTGCCTAGTCTGTTAGATATCTTCGTCTTTGCAACAGTTGGAATCATCTTTGCTGGTTTGACCCGCTATACCAAGAGCATTTATCCATCCTATGCGGTGCATGTGATCAATAATATTGTAGCGACCTTACCATTTTTGCTGACTTTTTTACATAGGGTATTTGGGTAAAATATTGGTACGAGAGTTAGGAATGATAGCTTTTCAATTTAAGGAGGAAAATAAGTATGACACCATTAAAATGGTTTGCAGGAGGAAGCGAAAGACGTTGTGAAGCCATGATGATCCTTGATCATCTACTGGAAGATATAAAGGATGAGCCTCAACTTACTCCCTTGAAAAATCAGTTAGTGATTTATCAAAAACGATTAAAGGACGATGGGACTTCTACTCCATTTATTCTAAGCCAAATGAATATTGACCTTGCGCGTGTATTGATTGACAATAAGATGATTTTGTCAGAAAGTCAAGCTGAGCAGATAAAAAAATTGAGAGAATTATCTGCGATTCGCTATGGTTACTGATGAAGTGCAGGGGTAGGACTCTTTCTACAATTTCCGGTCAAATAAATTGCATTCGTTTTCCCAAGTGGGTATACTAGTATAGTTGAATGAAAAATTCTGAAAATTTAAGAATAGAAAAGAGAACAAATCTTATGGCAAAAGATATTCGTGTCTTACTTTACTACCTCTATACTCCAATTGAAAATGCAGAGCAATTTGCTGCAGACCACTTGGCTTTCTGTAAATCAATCGGCCTCAAAGGACGTATCCTAATCGCTGACGAGGGAATCAACGGAACCGTTTCAGGTGACTACGAAACAACTCAAAAATACATGGACTACGTTCATAGCCTCCCAGGAATGGAAGACCTCTGGTTCAAGATTGACGAAGAAAATGAACAAGCCTTCAAGAAGATGTTTGTTCGCTACAAGAAAGAAATTGTCCACCTTGGTTTAGAAGACAACGACTTTGACAATGACATCAACCCACTTGAAACAACAGGTGCCTACTTG
>NZ_NCUX01000002.1:0-1715 GCF_002096615.1 Streptococcus oralis subsp. dentisani | reverse complement strand
TTAATAGCAGTTTGTAGATACTCTTGTCTATTCCAATTACCATTTAATAGTGGTTCTGCTTTATCGTTATTCGGATTCTCGTCAGCAAGTACAACGCCACGTCCAGTCTTTGTTGAAAATCTTTGTTTAGCATCAGAAAGCCAAGTTCCTGTATAAGCAGAGTTTCTTAATTCTTGCTCATTTAATGGTTCGCCTGCTGTATTGATAACATGAAACCATTTCATTTTTTCGGAAGCAGTTCCTTCACAAACATATATGTCTAACTCATAATCAAGAATTTGTTCTGCTAAGTCAGTTAGGTTCATCTGAAGATTTGGGAAATCTTGTTGTGGAGCACTGGATGGAAATTTACTTGATTTTACCGAGTAATTCCCCATAACATAATTACAAATAGCTAAAATACGTTGTTGACCGTCAAGCACTTCATATTGTCCATCTCCTAAGTCAACCCAGTACATGATACCTAAAGGACATTCGTCTAGAACGGTTTGAATTACAGCTTGTCTCTTATCTTCATTATATACGCTATTTCTCTGATAAGACGGACGAATATTCAAGTTACCATTATATCCTTTTACAGCGTCTGTTGTTGCACCATCATCATTATTAGTATAACCACTAGCTAAATCTCGAATAGTAAATGGTTTATTTAGTAAATCTCTTAATCTAGTTACTTTCATAATATTATCTCCTTGTTAATAACCTCTGTCTTCTGAACGACTGATAGGATTTAAGTTTCTTATAAAAATACGTTTATAAACATTTTTGTCATTGAAACTAACATTGAAACTCTCTCCTTGTTTATGGTATGCTTCACCAGGGTCACCGTATGAATATGAACAACCTAATATTTCAAATTCCCTTGGATTGAACTTATCAATGAAAGTAATAGGAACGCCCATCATTCCTTCATAATCAATTGGTATATCTTTTACGTTATCTATATTTATTCCATTATAATTATCATATTTTGGGTATTTCTCTTCAAATCCTTTATAATATTTATGAGCTTTTGTTTGGTCGAACTTATCTCCAATATGCCATAAGCCATCATGACGCTTTTGTAAATCTAAGTTAGTATACCAACAAGCCATAATATGCTTGACTCTTCTGCCATCTTCGTCTAATTTCTCATAATTTGCATCATCTGGTACATACAACCAAAAGTCTGAATTCATACTTCTAGCACCAATCCAAATTTGATTATTCTTGATTAAGGGGAATACTTCTTTGTAAGTAACTGCATTCTTATTCCCAACAACAATAAACGATTTGTTGTAATTGATTAGTTGGCTAATATACTCCTTAAACAAACTAAACGGAGGGTTAGTTATAACAATATCTGCTTCTTTTAGGTATTCTATGCTGTCCTCACTTCGGAAATCTCCCGCTGTGTATTCATCATCTCCATAAATAGTTACAATATTTCCAGCTTCCATATTGAAATCATCGCCACCTTCATAAATCAGAGCATACGAAGGTTCGCTATCTTCTCGAAAATGTGTTGCTATCAGTTTTTTAAGACCAAGACTAGCAAAATTGTTATGAAAATAACGCCAAAAATTTGATTGTGTTGGGTCATCACAATTACAGTAGATAACCTTATCTCTAAAGTGTTCTCTATAATGCCCCATTTCCTCAGCAATATCTTTATAACGAGTATAAAACTCATCGTTTTTGGCTTTTTTAGCCTTGTGGAGTGAGCCAGCCATTAT
>NZ_NCUX01000003.1:0-2107 GCF_002096615.1 Streptococcus oralis subsp. dentisani | reverse complement strand
CTTCAGCATCTAACGACCAGAACTCAGCTTCTATCTCAGCAAGCGCGAGCCACTCTGCGTCAGTATCAGCAAGCCAAAGCGCTTCAGCATCAGTATCAGCAAGCCAATCAGCTTCAGCCTCTGTATCTGCAAGCCAAAGCACTTCAGCATCAGTAAGCTCAAGTCAATCAACTTCAGCATCAGTATCTGCAAGCCAAAGCACTTCAGCATCAGTAAGCTCAAGCCAATCCGCTTCAGCATCAGTATCAGCAAGTCAATCCGCTTCAGCATCAGTATCAGCTAGCCAAAGCGCTTCAGCTTCTGTAAGCTCAAGTCAATCAACTTCAGCATCAGTATCTGCAAGTGAATCAGCTTCAGCATCAGTAAGCTCAAGTCAATTCGCTTCAGCATCTGTATCAGCTAGCCAAAGCGCTTCAGCTTCTGTAAGCTCAAGTGAATCAGCTTCAGCGTCAGTATCTGCAAGCCAAAGCACTTCAGCATCTGTATCAGCAAGTCAATCAACTTCAGCATCAGTATCTGCAAGTGAATCAGCTTCAGCTTCTGTAAGCTCAAGTCAATCCGCTTCAGCATCTGTATCAGCAAGTCAATCCGCTTCAGCATCTGTATCAGCTAGCCAAAGTGCTTCAGCATCAGTATCTGCAAGCCAAAGCACTTCAGCATCAGTATCAGCAAGCCAATCAACTTCAGCATCAGTATCTGCAAGTCAAAGCGCTTCAGCATCTGTATCAGCAAGCCAAAGCACTTCAGCATCAGTAAGCTCAAGCCAATCAGCTTCAGCGTCTGTATCAGCAAGCCAAAGCACTTCAGCATCAGTATCTGCAAGCCAAAGCACTTCAGCATCAGTATCAGCAAGTCAATCAGCTTCAGCATCAGTATCAGCTAGCCAATTCGCTTCAGCTTCTGTAAGCTCAAGTGAATCAGCTTCAGCGTCAGTATCTGCAAGCCAAAGCACTTCAGCATCAGTAAGCTCAAGTGAATCAGCTTCAGCATCTGTAAGTGCAAGCGAATCAACTAGCGCATCAGTATCTGCAAGCCAAAGCACTTCAGCATCAGTATCTGCAAGTCAATCAACTAGCGCATCCGTATCAGCTAGCCAAAGTGCTTCAGCATCAGTATCTGCAAGCCAAAGCACTTCAGCATCAGTAAGCTCAAGTCAATCAGCTTCAGCATCAGTATCTGCAAGCCAAAGCACTTCAGCATCAGTAAGCTCAAGTCAATCAGCTTCAGCGTCTGTAAGCTCAAGTGAATCAGCTTCAGCATCTGTAAGTGCAAGCCAATCAGCATCAGTATCAGCTAGCCAAAGTGCTTCAGCATCTGTAAGTGCAAGCCAATCAGTTTCAGCGTCTGTATCTGCAAGTCAAAGTACTTCAGCATCAGTATCAGCTAGCCAATCAACTTCAGCATCTGTAAGTGCAAGCGAATCAACTAGCGCATCAGTATCAGCTAGCCAAAGCACTTCAGCATCAGTAAGCTCAAGTCAATCAGCTAGCGCCTCTGTATCTGCAAGCCAAAGCACTTCAGCATCAGTAAGCTCAAGCCAATCAGCTTCAGCATCAGTATCTGCAAGCCAAAGCACTTCAGCATCTGTATCAGCTAGTCAATCAGCTAGCGCATCAGTATCTGCAAGTGAATCAGCTTCAGCATCAGTATCTGCAAGCCAAAGCACTTCAGCATCAGTAAGCTCAAGTCAATCAGCTAGCGCATCTGTATCTGCAAGTGAATCAGTTTCAGCATCAGTATCTGCAAGTGAATCAGCTTCAGCATCTGTATCAGCAAGCACAAGCTTGAGCAACAGCGTGTCTGCATCAATTAGTGCTTCAGTATCAGCAAGCACAAGCTTGAGCAACAGCGTATCAGCGTCAATCAGTGCATCTGAATCAGCAAGCACAAGCTTGAGCAACAGCGTATCAGCCTCAATCAGTGCATCTGAATCAGCAAGCACAAGCTTGAGCAACAGCGTATCAGCATCAATCAGTGCATCTGAATCAGCAAGCACAAGCTTGAGCAACAGTGTATCAGCGTCAATCAGTGCAAGCCACTCAGCAAGCACAAGCTTGAGCAACAGCGTATCAGCGTCAATCAGTGCGAGCCAATCAGCAAGCACAAG
>NZ_NCUX01000015.1:0-2637 GCF_002096615.1 Streptococcus oralis subsp. dentisani | reverse complement strand
CTATAATGCCCCATTTCCTCAGCAATATCTTTATAACGAGTATAAAACTCATCGTTTTTGGCTTTTTTAGCCTTGTGGAGTGAGCCAGCCATTATGCCACCCCACTTTCGTAGGGAGCATAAAAGGCTTCCTCACAAAAATGTGAAAAAGCCTGTTTTAGAGCTTGACAAAAAACACGTCCGATTACATAATCAGCGTGAGCTGTGAGCTGTGAGCTGTGAGCTGTGAGCTGTGAGCTGTGAGCTGTGAGCTGTGAGCTGTGAGCTGTGAGCTGTGAGCTGTGATTGCGTTCATAATGCTTAATTTCCTTTATTTTTGATACTTCTATTATATCAAAATTCTGGCTTTTTGCATAGTAGAAATTTACATTTTTGTTGACAATCATTCTTGTTTTCGATATAATATAATCAAGAAGTAAGGAGTACCAGTTATGAAGTTTGAGTTTAAATCATTATTTGATTTACAATCTGCTTTTCCAGACGAACAGTCATGTATTGACCATTTAGAAAATATGATTTGGGGCGATGTGATTATCAGCCCTTTTGATGCTACCTCAAAGGTCTACAAATGCAAAGGTAACAAATACCGTTGTAAAAATACTGGAAAATACTTCAATGTCAAGACTGGTACTCTTTTTGATAATACTAAAATTGAACTTCGTAAATGGTTTATGGCAATTTGGCTTGTGACTTCTCACAAAAAAGGAATCTCATCTGTACAATTATCAAAAGATATTGGTGTTACGCAAAAAACAGCTTGGTTCATGCTGGAACGTATCCGTAAGTGTTTTAATTCTGAAAACAACAATAGTCTTGATGATGTTGTGGAAGTTGATGAAACCTACATAGGTGGTAAAAACAAGAACCGTCATAACTCCAAAAAAGTCAAAAATGCTCAAGGGCGTTCATTGAAAGACAAATCTGCTGTAGTAGGCATGGTACAACGTCAAGGTAAAGTTAATGCTCATCATGTTCCAGATACAAAGACGAAAACATTGACTGAACAGATTGTCAAATACGTAAAGGAAACAGCTCAACTTTACACAGATGAATGGCTGGGTTATAATAAAGTGGCTAAGATGTATAATCATGACTTTGTTAATCATGGAATTAGTGAGTATGTGCAAGGTGATGTTTATACCAACACGATTGAAGGCTTTTGGGCTGGATTGAAACGTGGAGTATTAGGAATTTACCATTCGTGGTCTAAGAAATATCTTCAAGACTATGTAGATGAATTTGTTTTTCGTTATAATACTCGTGACTATTCGGATAGTGAGCGTTTTAATCTCCTGATTTCAAATGCCTGTGTTCGAACTAAATACAGGGAGCTGATTTATGGCTACTAATACATTACATGACCTACATTTTGAATTGGAAAGGTCTATCGCTCGTAGAGTTGATAGTAAGCTGATTGGTTATCAGGTCAGCCTTTCAGATGGTTTTTACAATAAATACACCAAACTCTGGGATAAGACCTATTCCTTTGATTTTGTTACTGAACATCGCTCTTTTTATACTCAACTAACAAAACGTTGTGTTTATGACGTACTTGGAGATAGTCAAAAGAGAATTGACAGAAAGGCTATTGCCAAACAAATGGCAGAGTTAGAAGCCTTGGTTGATATTGCAGAAAGTAAAGAGGAGTTTCAGAGCTTTTTTGAGAAAAAATACAGTCTCAAATTTCCTGATTTGAACGATTGCATTTATCAGAAGAAAAAAGAGTTATCTGATTTTGACAAAAAACTTTGGATAGCAATGCACTATAACCCTAGAAAAGATGAGGGGGAATAATAATGACAACATGGTACGATTACATGGTGAGAGCTAGTGAACATTCTGGAAGTGACGGTGATTTGTGGTTTCGCTATCTTTATAAGGTCATTAAAGATGAGGAGACTAAACTAACTACTGATGATGTAGAGCAATTGTTGAAAAATCCTACCTTAACACCTTTCCAAAAAATAACCCTTCAAGATGCTTTAACAGAAGGTACACACACAAGAGAACACGTTTTGCAGGCGAACCGTAAAAGTCAGCCAAAAGATATTTTGAAACTCTTTAGAGAGGGTAACTATGGATAAGAAAGTTTTATTTGAGGCTCTCAATACCGAATTAGCTAAGGAAAATATTGACCTAGAAATTATCTGTGTTGGTGGTTTTGTTCTGGAGTATTACAATCTCCGAGGAACACAAGATGTAGATGCCTTTTATCAAGAAGATGCTAAAATCAGAAGCATTATTGAGAAAGTTGGCGATGATTTTGATGTGAATAAGCCTGATGAGTTATGGCTGAACAACAATGTTGCAAATATGAATAAAATACCGCCACTGTCTATCTGTGAGAAGGCATTTAGCTATTCAAATTTGACTGTTTTTGTACCACCATTATCTTACATTCTCGGAATGAAACTAGACAGCGGACGAGATAGAGATAGGCAGGATGCTGGGAAAATTATTAAACTAGTGAAAATTCGTTCTATAAAAGATATTATCAATAAACTCAAAGAATATGGTTTTCAACCAGACCTTTCATTGATATTGGAAGTATTTGAGATAGCCTATGGTATGGAATGGTTGGCAGAATATATGAGTGAACATTATGAAGAATTTAGACATTATTAAAAGACGATTTCCG
>NZ_NCUX01000010.1:0-4502 GCF_002096615.1 Streptococcus oralis subsp. dentisani | reverse complement strand
AGTGCTAGCCAATCAACAAGCGCATCAGTATCAGCTAGCGAATCAGCAAGCGCATCAGTATCTGCAAGTCAATCAACTTCAGCATCTGTAAGTGCAAGCGAATCAACTAGCGCATCAGTAAGCTCAAGTCAATCCGCTTCAGCTTCAGCTTCAGCATCAGTATCTGCAAGCCAAAGCGCTTCAGCATCTGTAAGTGCTAGCCAATCAACAAGCTCATCAGTATCAGCTAGCGAATCAGCAAGCGCATCAGTATCTGCAAGTCAATCAACTTCAGCATCTGTAAGTGCAAGCGAATCAACTAGCGCATCAGTAAGCTCAAGTCAATCCGCTTCAGCTTCAGCATCAGTATCTGCAAGCCAAAGCGCTTCAGCATCTGTAAGTGCAAGTCAATCAGCTTCAGCGTCTGTATCAGCTAGCCAATCAACTAGCGCATCAGTAAGCTCAAGTCAATCCGCTTCAGCATCTGTAAGTGCAAGCGAATCAACTAGCGCCTCAGCATCTGTAAGTGCAAGCGAATCAACTAGCGCCTCAGTATCTGCAAGTGAATCAGCTTCAGCGTCTGTATCAGCTAGTCAATCAGCTAGCGCATCAGCGTCTGTAAGTGCAAGTCAATCAGCTTCAGCGTCTGTATCAGCTAGCCAATCAGCAAGCGCATCAGTATCTGCAAGTCAATCAGCTTCAGCATCAGTATCTGCAAGTCAATCAACTTCAGCGTCTGTAAGTGCTAGCCAATCAGCAAGCGCATCAGTATCTGCAAGCGAATCAACTTCAGCATCTGTAAGTGCAAGCCAATCAGCAAGCGCATCAGTATCTGCAAGTCAATCAGCTTCAGCATCAGTATCTGCAAGTCAATCAACTTCAGCATCTGTATCAGCTAGCCAATCAGCAAGCGCATCAGTAAGCTCAAGTCAATCAGCTTCAGCATCTGTAAGTGCAAGCGAATCAACTAGCGCATCAGTAAGCTCAAGTCAATCCGCTTCAGCTTCAGCATCAGTATCTGCAAGCCAAAGCGCTTCAGCATCTGTAAGTGCAAGCCAAAGCGCTTCAGCATCTGTAAGTGCAAGTCAATCAGCTTCAGCGTCTGTATCAGCAAGCCAATCAACTAGCGCATCAGTAAGCTCAAGCGAATCAACAAGCGCATCAGTATCTGCAAGTGAATCAACTTCAGCATCTGTATCAGCAAGCCAATCAGCAAGCGCATCAGTATCTGCAAGTCAATCAGCAAGCGCATCAGTAAGCTCAAGTCAATCAGCTTCAGCATCTGTATCAGCTAGCCAATCAACTAGCGCATCAGTAAGCTCAAGTCAATCAACTTCAGCGTCTGTATCAGCTAGCCAATCAACTAGCGCATCAGTAAGCTCAAGTCAATCCGCTTCAGCTTCAGCATCAGTATCTGCAAGCCAAAGCGCTTCAGCATCTGTAAGTGCAAGTCAATCCGCTTCAGCGTCTGTATCAGCTAGCCAATCAACAAGCGCATCAGTATCTGCAAGTCAATCAGCTTCAGCATCTGTATCAGCTAGCCAATCAGCAAGCTCAAGTCAATCAACTTCAGCATCAGTATCTGCAAGTCAATCAGCAAGCGCATCAGTAAGCTCAAGTCAATCAGCTTCAGCATCTGTATCAGCTAGCCAATCAACTAGCGCATCAGTAAGCTCAAGTCAATCAACTAGCGCATCAGTAAGCTCAAGTCAATCAACTAGCGCATCAGTAAGCTCAAGTCAATCAACTTCAGCGTCTGTAAGTGCAAGTCAATCAACTAGCGCATCAGTATCTGCAAGCCAAAGCGCTTCAGCGTCTGTATCAGCTAGCCAATCAACTAGCGCATCAGTAAGCTCAAGTCAATCAACTTCAGCATCAGTATCTGCAAGCCAAAGCGCTTCAGCATCAGTATCTGCAAGTCAATCAGCAAGCGCATCAGTAAGCTCAAGTCAATCAGCTTCAGCATCAGTAAGCTCAAGCGAATCAACTAGCGCATCAGTATCTGCAAGTCAATCAACTTCAGCATCTGTATCAGTTAGCCAAAGCGCTTCAGCATCAGTATCTGTAAGTCAATCAACTTCAGCATCTGTAAGTGCAAGTCAATCAACTAGCTCATCAGTAAGCTTAAGTCAATCAACTTCAGCATCTGTAAGTGCAAGTCAATCAACTAGCGCATCAGTATCTGCAAGCCAATCAGCTTCAGCGTCTGTATCAGCTAGCCAATCAACTAGCGCATCAGTATCTGCAAGTCAATCAACTTCAGCATCTGTAAGTGCAAGCGAATCAACTAGCGCATCAGTATCTGCAAGTCAATCAGCTTCAGCATCTGTATCAGCTAGCCAATCAGCAAGCGCATCAGTAAGCTCAAGTCAATCAACTTCAGCGTCTGTATCAGCTAGCCAATCAGCTTCAGCATCTGTATCAGCAAGCGAATCAACTAGCGCATCAGTAAGCTCAAGTCAATCAGCTTCAGCATCTGTAAGTGCAAGCGAATCAACTAGCGCATCAGTATCTGCAAGTCAATCAGCTTCAGCGTCTGTATCAGCTAGTCAATCAACTTCAGCATCAGTATCTGCAAGCCAAAGCGCTTCAGCGTCTGTATCAGCTAGCCAATCAGCAAGCGCATCAGTAAGCTCAAGTCAATCAGCTTCAGCATCTGTATCAGCAAGCGAATCAACTAGCGCATCAGTATCTGCAAGTCAATCAGCTTCAGCATCTGTATCAGCAAGCGAATCAACTAGCGCATCAGTATCTGCAAGTCAATCAGCTTCAGCATCTGTATCAGCAAGCGAATCAACTAGCGCATCAGTATCTGCAAGTCAATCAGCTTCAGCATCTGTATCAGCAAGCGAATCAACTAGCGCATCAGTATCTGCAAGTCAATCAGCTTCAGCATCTGTATCAGCAAGCGAATCAACTAGCGCATCAGTATCTGCAAGTCAATCAGCTTCAGCATCTGTATCAGCAAGCGAATCAACTAGCGCATCAGTATCTGCAAGTCAATCAGCTTCAGCATCTGTAAGTGCAAGTCAATCAGCTTCAGCTTCTGTAAGTGCAAGCGAATCAGCTTCAGCATCAGTAAGCTCAAGTCAATCAACTTCAGCATCTGTATCAGCAAGTCAATCAGCTTCAGCATCAGTATCTGCAAGCCAAAGCGCTTCAGCGTCTGTATCAGCTAGCCAATCAACTAGCGCATCTGTAAGTGCAAGTCAATCAGCTTCAGCATCAGTATCTGCAAGTCAATCAGCTTCAGCGTCTGTATCAGCTAGCCAAAGCGCTTCAGCATCAGTATCTGTAAGTCAATCAACTTCAGCGTCTGTAAGTGCTAGCCAATCAACTAGCGCATCAGTATCTGCAAGTCAATCAGCTTCAGCATCAGTATCTGCAAGTCAAAGCGCTTCAGCGTCTGTATCAGCTAGTCAATCAACTAGCGCATCAGTAAGCTTAAGTCAATCAACTTCAGCATCAGTATCTGCAAGTCAATCAGCTTCAGCGTCTGTATCAGCTAGCCAATCAGCTTCAGCATCAGTATCTGCAAGTCAATCAACTTCAGCATCTGTATCAGCAAGCCAATCAACTAGCGCATCAGTATCTGCAAGCCAATCAACTTCAGCGTCTGTATCAGCAAGCCAATCAGCTTCAGCATCAGTATCAGCAAGCGAATCAACTAGCGCATCAGTATCAGCTAGCCAATCAGCTAGCGCATCAGTAAGCTCAAGTCAATCAACTTCAGCGTCTGTATCAGCTAGTCAATCAGCTTCAGCGTCTGTAAGTGCAAGCGAATCAACTAGCGCATCAGTATCTGCAAGCACAAGCTTGAGCAACAGCGTAAGTGCATCAATCAGTGCATCTGAATCAGCAAGCACAAGCTTGAGCAACAGCGTGTCTGCATCAATCAGTGCAAGCCAATCAGCAAGCACAAGCTTGAGCAACAGCGTGTCTGCATCAATCAGTGCTAGCCAATCAGCAAGCACAAGCTTGAGCAACAGTGTATCTGCATCAATCAGTGCTTCAGTATCAGCAAGCACAAGCTTGAGCAACAGCGTGTCTGCATCAATCAGTGCATCTGAATCAGCAAGCACAAGCTTGAGCAACAGCGTATCCGCTTCAATCAGTGCATCTGAATCAGCAAGCACAAGCTTGAGCAACAGCGTATCTGCATCAATCAGTGCATCTGAATCAGCAAGCACAAGCTTGAGCAACAGCGTAAGTGCATCAATCAGTGCATCTGAATCAGCAAGCACAAGCTTGAGCAACAGCGTATCCGCTTCAATCAGTGCATCTGAATCAGCAAGCACAAGCTTGAGCAACAGCGTGTCTGCATCAATCAGTGCAAGCCAATCAGCAAGCACAAGCTTGAGCAACAGCGTATCTGCATCAATCAGTGCATCTGAATCAGCAAGCACAAGCTTGAGCAACAGCGTATCTGCATCAATCAGTGCTAGCCAATCAGCAAGCACAAGCTTGAGCAACAGCGTATCAGCGTCAATCAGTGCTAGCCAATCAGCAAGCACAAGCTTGAG
>NZ_NCUX01000023.1:0-5245 GCF_002096615.1 Streptococcus oralis subsp. dentisani | reverse complement strand
GCTAAGCGACTTCCATATCTCACAGGGGGCAACCCCCAACTACTTCCGGCGTTCTAGGGCTTAACTGCTGTGTTCGGCATGGGTACAGGTGTATCTCCTAGGCTATCGTCACTTAACTCTGAGTAATACCTACTCAAAATTGAATATCTATCAAATAATTAGAAAAACCATACGCTAAGTTTTCTCAGTTACTTTGGATAAGTCCTCGAGCTATTAGTATTAGTCCGCTACATGTGTCACCACACTTCCACTTCTAACCTATCTACCTGATCATCTCTCAGGGCTCTTACTGATATAAAATCATGGGAAATCTCATCTTGAGGTGGGTTTCACACTTAGATGCTTTCAGCGTTTATCCCTTCCCTACATAGCTACCCAGCGATGCCTTTGGCAAGACAACTGGTACACCAGCGGTAAGTCCACTCTGGTCCTCTCGTACTAGGAGCAGATCCTCTCAAATTTCCTACGCCCGCGACGGATAGGGACCGAACTGTCTCACGACGTTCTGAACCCAGCTCGCGTGCCGCTTTAATGGGCGAACAGCCCAACCCTTGGGACCGACTACAGCCCCAGGATGCGACGAGCCGACATCGAGGTGCCAAACCTCCCCGTCGATGTGAACTCTTGGGGGAGATAAGCCTGTTATCCCCAGGGTAGCTTTTATCCGTTGAGCGATGGCCCTTCCATGCGGAACCACCGGATCACTAAGCCCGACTTTCGTCCCTGCTCGAGTTGTAGCTCTCGCAGTCAAGCTCCCTTATACCTTTACACTCTGCGAATGATTTCCAACCATTCTGAGGGAACCTTTGGGCGCCTCCGTTACCTTTTAGGAGGCGACCGCCCCAGTCAAACTGCCCGTCAGACACTGTCTCCGATAGGGATAACCTATCCGGGTTAGAGTGGCCATAACACAAGGGTAGTATCCCAACAACGTCTCCTTCGAAACTGGCGTCCCGATCTCATAGACTCCTACCTATCCTGTACATGTGGTACAGACACTCAATATCAAACTGCAGTAAAGCTCCATGGGGTCTTTCCGTCCTGTCGCGGGTAACCTGCATCTTCACAGGTACTAAAATTTCACCGAGTCTCTCGTTGAGACAGTGCCCAAATCATTACGCCTTTCGTGCGGGTCGGAACTTACCCGACAAGGAATTTCGCTACCTTAGGACCGTTATAGTTACGGCCGCCGTTTACTGGGGCTTCAATTCATACCTTCGCGTTACCGCTAAGCACTCCTCTTAACCTTCCAGCACCGGGCAGGCGTCACCCCCTATACATCATCTTACGATTTAGCAGAGAGCTGTGTTTTTGATAAACAGTTGCTTGGGCCTATTCACTGCGGCTGACTTAAAGTCAGCACCCCTTCTCCCGAAGTTACGGGGTCATTTTGCCGAGTTCCTTAACGAGAGTTCTCTCGCTCACCTGAGGCTACTCGCCTCGACTACCTGTGTCGGTTTGCGGTACGGGTAGAGTATGTTTAAACGCTAGAAGCTTTTCTTGGCAGTGTGACGTCACTAACTTCGCTACTAAACTTCGCTCCCCATCACAGCTCAATGTTATAGAACTAAGCATTTAACTCAATTCACACCTCACTGCTTAGACAGACACTTCCAATCGTCTGCTTTAGTTAGCCTACTGCGTCCCTCCATCACTACATACTCTAGTACAGGAATATCAACCTGTTGTCCATCGGATACACCTTTCGGTCTCTCCTTAGGTCCCGACTAACCCAGGGCGGACGAGCCTTCCCCTGGAAACCTTAGTCTTACGGTGGACAGGATTCTCACCTGTCTTTCGCTACTCATACCGGCATTCTCACTTCTATGCGTTCCAGCACTCCTCACGGTACACCTTCATCACACATAGAACGCTCTCCTACCATACCTATAAAGGTATCCACAGCTTCGGTAAATTGTTTTAGCCCCGGTACATTTTCGGCGCAGGGTCACTCGACTAGTGAGCTATTACGCACTCTTTGAATGAATAGCTGCTTCTAAGCTAACATCCTAGTTGTCTGTGCAACCCCACATCCTTTTCCACTTAACAATTATTTTGGGACCTTAGCTGGTGGTCTGGGCTGTTTCCCTTTCGACTACGGATCTTAGCACTCGCAGTCTGACTGCCGACCATAATTCATTGGCATTCGGAGTTTATCTGAGATTGGTAATCCGGGATGGACCCCTCACCCAAACAGTGCTCTACCTCCAAGAATCTTTATGTCGACGCTAGCCCTAAAGCTATTTCGGAGAGAACCAGCTATCTCCAAGTTCGTTTGGAATTTCTCCGCTACCCACAAGTCATCCAAGCACTTTTCAACGTGCCCTGGTTCGGTCCTCCAGTGCGTCTTACCGCACCTTCAACCTGCTCATGGGTAGGTCACATGGTTTCGGGTCTACGACATGATACTAATTCGCCCTATTCAGACTCGGTTTCCCTGCGGCTCCGTCTCTTCAACTTAACCTCGCATCATATCGTAACTCGCCGGTTCATTCTACAAAAGGCACGCTCTCACCCATTAACGGGCTCGAACTTGTTGTAGGCACACGGTTTCAGGTTCTATTTCACTCCCCTCCCGGGGTGCTTTTCACCTTTCCCTCACGGTACTGGTTCACTATCGGTCACTAGGGAGTATTTAGGGTTGGGAGATGGTCCTCCCAGATTCCGACGGGATTTCTCGTGTCCCGCCGTACTCAGGATACTGCTAGGTACAAAGACTATTTTAAATACGAGGCTATTACTCTCTTTGGCTGATCTTCCCAAATCATTCTTCTATAATCTTTGAGTCCACATTGCAGTCCTACAACCCCGAAGAGTAAACTCTTCGGTTTGCCCTCCTGCCGTTTCGCTCGCCGCTACTAAGGCAATCGCTTTTGCTTTCTCTTCCTGCAGCTACTTAGATGTTTCAGTTCACTGCGTCTTCCTCCTCACATCCTTAACAGATATGGGTAACAGGTAGTACCTGTTGGGTTCCCCCATTCGGAAATCCCTGGATCATCGCTTACTTACAGCTACCCAAGGCATATCGTCGTTTGTCACGTCCTTCTTCGGCTCCTAGTGCCAAGGCATCCACCGTGCGCCCTTATTAACTTAACCTTATTTTCTGACCTTTCAGTCAGTAACTCTTATTAATACTACAGCGTTTTCGGTTTATTTTCTTGTTACTATTTGATATAGATATTCAATTTTCAATGTGCATTACTTGGTGATCTCTCACCAATGGAGCCTAGCGGGATCGAACCGCTGACCTCCTGCGTGCAAAGCAGGCGCTCTCCCAGCTGAGCTAAGGCCCCACAAGACCTCTCAAGACTAAACAAGACCAATGCGCAGTTCCTTATCCTTAGAAAGGAGGTGATCCAGCCGCACCTTCCGATACGGCTACCTTGTTACGACTTCACCCCAATCATCTATCCCACCTTAGGCGGCTGGCTCCTAAAAGGTTACCTCACCGACTTCGGGTGTTACAAACTCTCGTGGTGTGACGGGCGGTGTGTACAAGGCCCGGGAACGTATTCACCGCGGCGTGCTGATCCGCGATTACTAGCGATTCCGACTTCATGTAGGCGAGTTGCAGCCTACAATCCGAACTGAGACTGGCTTTAAGAGATTAGCTTGCCGTCACCGACTTGCGACTCGTTGTACCAGCCATTGTAGCACGTGTGTAGCCCAGGTCATAAGGGGCATGATGATTTGACGTCATCCCCACCTTCCTCCGGTTTATTACCGGCAGTCTCGCTAGAGTGCCCAACTGAATGATGGCAACTAACAATAGGGGTTGCGCTCGTTGCGGGACTTAACCCAACATCTCACGACACGAGCTGACGACAACCATGCACCACCTGTCACCTCTGTCCCGAAGGAAAACTCTATCTCTAGAGCGGTCAGAGGGATGTCAAGACCTGGTAAGGTTCTTCGCGTTGCTTCGAATTAAACCACATGCTCCACCGCTTGTGCGGGCCCCCGTCAATTCCTTTGAGTTTCAACCTTGCGGTCGTACTCCCCAGGCGGAGTGCTTAATGCGTTAGCTGCGGCACTAAACCCCGGAAAGGGTCTAACACCTAGCACTCATCGTTTACGGCGTGGACTACCAGGGTATCTAATCCTGTTTGCTCCCCACGCTTTCGAGCCTCAGCGTCAGTTACAAGCCAGAGAGCCGCTTTCGCCACCGGTGTTCCTCCATATATCTACGCATTTCACCGCTACACATGGAATTCCACTCTCCCCTCTTGCACTCAAGTTAAACAGTTTCCAAAGCGTACTATGGTTAAGCCACAGCCTTTAACTTCAGACTTATCTAACCGCCTGCGCTCGCTTTACGCCCAATAAATCCGGACAACGCTCGGGACCTACGTATTACCGCGGCTGCTGGCACGTAGTTAGCCGTCCCTTTCTGGTAAGATACCGTCACAGTGTGAACTTTCCACTCTCACACTCGTTCTTCTCTTACAACAGAGCTTTACGATCCGAAAACCTTCTTCACTCACGCGGCGTTGCTCGGTCAGACTTCCGTCCATTGCCGAAGATTCCCTACTGCTGCCTCCCGTAGGAGTCTGGGCCGTGTCTCAGTCCCAGTGTGGCCGATCACCCTCTCAGGTCGGCTATGTATCGTCGCCTTGGTGAGCCGTTACCCCACCAACTAGCTAATACAACGCAGGTCCATCTGGTAGTGGTGCAATTGCACCTTTCAAACAGTTATCATGCAATAACTGCTATTATGCGGTATTAGCTATCGTTTCCAATAGTTATCCCCCGCTACCAGGCAGGTTACCTACGCGTTACTCACCCGTTCGCAACTCATCCAGAGAAGCAAGCTCCTCCTTCAGCGTTCTACTTGCATGTATTAGGCACGCCGCCAGCGTTCGTCCTGAGCCAGGATCAAACTCTCATTAAAAGTTTGAGTTCTCACTCATTTCTGTCACTGACAGATTTATTGTTTTTTCATTGTTCAGTACTATAACCTTTGTTATAGTGCCCTGCACATTGGTTCGTCTTGTTCAGTTTTCAAAGGTCTTTGTCACTCAATCTCTCTCAAGCGACAACTATATTAGTATATCACAGCTGTTGACCTATGTCAACACTTTTTTGAAACTTTTTTTACTTTTTTCGTCTCTGCAATACACCCATAGTCCGTACGGGATTCGAACCCGTGTTACCGCCGTGAAAAGGCGGTGTCTTAACCCCTTGACCAACGGACCTTGAGTTTTTCAACTCTTTCTATTATACCTACTTTTCAAACTTTGTCAAG